>NZ_JASHFB010000033.1:0-506 GCF_047462815.1 Streptococcus mitis | reverse complement strand
CCTTTGTCAGTAACGACTGCTTCTGGTAAATCTGACTGGACTGCAGGCTCGCCTTTTTCAGTAACAACAGCTGCGGGTAATTCAGGTTGGACTTCTGGTGTGCCTTTGTTGGTTACTACAGCTTCTGGTAAAGCTGGTTGAACTTCAGGATCACCTTTTTCAGTAACAACAGCTTCAGGTAATGCAGGATGAACTTCGGCTTCACCTTTTTCCGTGACTAAAGCTTCTGGTAACTCTGGCTGAATTGCAGACTCGCCTTTATCGGTTACAACTGATTCAGGTAACGTAGGTTGAACTGCTGGTTTGTCTTTATCGCTTACAACTGCTTTTGGCAATGCAGGTTGAACTTCGGGTTCGCCTTTGTCAGTAACGACTGCTTCTGGTAAATCTGACTGGACTGCAGGCTCGCCTTTTTCAGTAACAACAGCTGCGGGTAATTCAGGTTGGACTTCTGGTGTGCCTTTGTTGGTTACTACAGCTTCTGGTAAAGCTGGTTGAACTTCAGG
>NZ_JASHFB010000032.1:0-614 GCF_047462815.1 Streptococcus mitis | reverse complement strand
CATGGAGCTTCAATCCATTGCTCTACCAACTGAGCTACCGAGCCTTATTGCGGGAGCAGGATTTGAACCTACGACCTTCGGGTTATGAGCCCGACGAGCTACCGAGCTGCTCCATCCCGCGTTAATAAAAAAGGAGGATGTGGGATTCGAACCCACGCACGCTTTTACACGCCTGACGGTTTTCAAGACCGTTCCCTTCAGCCGGACTTGGGTAATCCTCCAAAATAGTTTATACGGGAACAAACCCGTGTCCTCTTAGTGAAAAGATAATGTTTCAATTCTCTAGTAATGGACTAAACACTATGGGCACGAGTGGACTCGAACCACCGACCTCACGCTTATCAGGCGTGCGCTCTAACCACCTGAGCTACGCGCCCAAGTTAAAAACTTGGTACAAAGAACAAAGTTCAAAGCGGGTGACGAGAATCGAACTCGCGACAACAGCTTGGAAGGCTGTAGTTTTACCACTAAACTACACCCGCTTAAATGGGAGTTAACGGGATCGAACCGCTGACCCTCTGCTTGTAAGGCAGATGCTCTCCCAGCTGAGCTAAACTCCCTAGAGCTAAGCGACTTCCATATCTCACAGGGGGCAACCCCCAACTACTTCCGGC
>NZ_JASHFB010000031.1:0-627 GCF_047462815.1 Streptococcus mitis | reverse complement strand
CCTTGGAAAATCTCAGTTTCACCTGGTGCTTCATCAGTACCAGCAAACATAGAACCAAGCATTACAGCATTACCACCTGCTGCAAGAGCTTTTACAATATCACCTGAGTATTTAATACCGCCATCAGCAATGATTGTTTTTCCGTATTCACGCGCAACACTAGCTGAATCGTAAATAGCAGTGACTTGAGGAACACCTACACCCGCAACCACACGTGTTGTACAAATAGAACCTGGTCCGATACCTACTTTAACAACATCGACACCTGCTTCATAAAGTGCACGCGCACCTTCAGCTGTTGCGATATTTCCTGCAATCAAAGTACGGTCTGGGAAGTGGGCACGAATTTCAGCAATTTTACGAAGAACACCTGCTGAATGACCATGTGCAGTATCAATGACAATAGCATCTGCGCCTGCTTCAAAAAGAGCTTCTGCACGTTCAAAGGTATCAGAAGTAACACCTACAGCACCTGCTACCAAAAGACGACCGAACTCATCCTTAGCTGCATTAGGAAACTCGATAACTTTTTCGATATCCTTAATAGTAATAAGTCCTGACAAACGACCTTCTTCATCAACTAGAGGTAGCTTTTCAATACGATGCTCATGAAGAATACTTTCAGCC
>NZ_JASHFB010000030.1:0-662 GCF_047462815.1 Streptococcus mitis | reverse complement strand
AAGTGCAAGTACATCAGCCTCAACAAGCGCAAGTACGTCAGCAAGCACGTCAGCTTCAACAAGTGCAAGCACATCAGCAAGTACGTCAGCCTCAACAAGCGCAAGTACCTCAGCAAGTACATCAGCATCAACAAGTGCAAGTACATCAGCAAGTACATCAGCAAGTACATCAGCATCAACAAGTGCAAGTACATCAGCTTCAACAAGTGCAAGCACATCAGCAAGTACATCAGCTTCAACAAGCGCAAGCACATCAGCAAGTACATCAGCATCAACAAGTGCAAGCACGTCGGCTAGCACATCGGCTAGCACATCAGCAAGTACGTCAGCTTCAACGAGCGCAAGTACATCAGCAAGTACGTCAGCTTCAACAAGCGCAAGTACATCAGCAAGTGCGTCAGCATCAACAAGCGCAAGTACGTCAGCATCAACAAGTGCAAGTACATCAGCAAGTACGTCAGCTTCAACGAGCGCAAGTACATCAGCAAGTACGTCAGCATCAACAAGCGCAAGTACATCAGCAAGTACGTCAGCCTCAACAAGTGCAAGTACATCGGCTAGCACATCAGCAAGTACGTCAGCCTCAACAAGCGCAAGTACATCAGCAAGTACATCAGCCTCAACAAGTGCAAGTACATCGGCTAGCACGTCAGCTTCAACGA
>NZ_JASHFB010000029.1:0-958 GCF_047462815.1 Streptococcus mitis | reverse complement strand
GCAAGTACATCAGCAAGTACATCAGCATCAACAAGTGCAAGTACATCGGCTAGCACGTCAGCCTCAACAAGCGCAAGTACATCAGCATCAACAAGTGCAAGTACATCGGCTAGCACGTCAGCCTCAACAAGCGCAAGTACATCAGCATCAACAAGTACATCAGCATCAACAAGTGCAAGTACATCAGCAAGTACATCAGCCTCAACAAGTGCAAGTACATCGGCTAGCACGTCAGCTTCAACGAGCGCAAGTACGTCAGCAAGTACGTCAGCTTCAACAAGTGCAAGTACATCGGCTAGCACGTCAGCATCAACAAGCGCAAGTACGTCAGCCTCAACAAGTGCAAGTACATCAGCAAGTACGTCAGCTTCAACGAGCGCAAGTACATCAGCAAGTACGTCAGCCTCAACAAGCGCAAGTACATCAGCAAGTACGTCAGCCTCAACAAGTGCAAGTACATCGGCTAGCACATCAGCAAGTACGTCAGCCTCAACAAGCGCAAGTACATCAGCCTCAACAAGTGCAAGTACATCGGCTAGCACGTCAGCTTCAACGAGCGCAAGTACGTCAGCAAGTACGTCAGCCTCAACAAGTGCAAGCACATCAGCAAGTACATCAGCATCAACAAGTGCAAGTACATCAGCAAGTACATCAGCATCAACAAGTGCAAGTACATCGGCTAGCACGTCAGCCTCAACAAGCGCAAGTACATCAGCATCAACAAGTGCAAGTACATCGGCTAGCACGTCAGCCTCAACAAGCGCAAGTACATCAGCATCAACAAGTACATCAGCATCAACAAGTGCAAGTACATCAGCAAGTACATCAGCCTCAACAAGTGCAAGTACATCAGCCTCAACAAGCGCAAGTACGTCAGCAAGCACGTCAGCTTCAACAAGTGCAAGCACATCAGCAAGTACGTCAGCCTCAACAAGCGCAAGTACCTCAGCAAGTACAT
>NZ_JASHFB010000028.1:0-1009 GCF_047462815.1 Streptococcus mitis | reverse complement strand
TTATTGACGGGACTAAGATTGAAGCCAATGCCAACAAGTATAGTTTCGTGTGGAAGAAAGCGACAGAGAAATTCTCCGCCAAACTTCAAGAACAGATACAGGTCTATTTTCAAGAAGAAATCACTCCCCTGATCCATCAAGCTATCGAACTGGATACACAAGAGCCTATCTCCTCAGAGCAGTTGATTGAATTCTCTCAAATCCTTGAAGAAGAATTGGAAAAACTGAACCAGGACATTGAGGAGACACCCGTTAAAGGAAAGGATGAGCGTAAAACCAAACGTCGTAAACTCAAGAAAGTCTTGCGCAAAGTCAAAGACGATTTTTCAGTACGTGCTGAAAAATATGAGAACTATCAGGAGACATTTCAAGGGCGTAACAGCTTTTCCAAAACCGATTCAGATGCCACTTTTATGCGGATGAAGGAGGATCATATGAAAAATGGCCAACTAAAGGCTGCCTATAATCTTCAAATCGCTACTGAAAATCAATTTGTTCTTCACTATGACGTCTTCTCAAATCCGACAGACACTAAAACTCTTCTGCCATTCCTTGAAACCTATCCACATGACGTACAGACAGTTGTCGCAGATGCTGGATATGGAAGTGAAGAGAACCTCCTTCGTTTAGATAAAAAGCAGGTAAACCATCTGATTAAATATGCCATGTTTGATAAAGAACAGAAGAGAGGATATAAACAGTCAGCTAGAAACTTAGGGAATTGGCACTATAATGACAAGGAGGATAGCTACACACATCCTAATGGTTGGTGCTATCGTTTTCACCATATCAAATATCAGAAAACACAGACGGACTTTCAACAGGAAATCAAGGTTTACTACGCAGATGAACCTGAATCAGCTCCTCAAAAGGGACTGTATGTTAATGAACGCTATCAGCACTTAAAAACTAAAGAATGCCAGACGCTTTTATCTCCCCAAGGTAGACAGATTTTCGCTCAACGCAAGATTGATGTGGAACCTGTCTTTGGGCAGATAAAGGCTTGTTT
>NZ_JASHFB010000027.1:0-1202 GCF_047462815.1 Streptococcus mitis | reverse complement strand
TTTATGTTTTGTCATAGTAGACCTCATTTCTAACTCAAACGTCTCATACTTAATTCCACCATAAAAATCCGTTTTAGACTAATTTCCACTTTGGTCAGGCAAGTGGAAGTTACTTTGAGAAGTTAGCTTATTTTTAAAAATCGGAAAAATTACTAAATAATGTTGATATTGTCTCTTCTTTATGATATATTTGCATTATTAAAAAAGAGGATGAATATTATTTTTAAAAAATCAAAAATAATGATTTAACTTTGAAGAAACTTTATAAAGTAATTTTATTAATCCAAAAAGCAAATTTGATTGTTAATAAGATTGTTTTAGATAAAGATGATATGAGGTTTTTGGAGCTGAATATATCGCGGCGATTTTAAAAGCCTTAAATATTAAAATTATCACTGTAAGTGATAGTAAAGTAAAAATAAGAATGGAATAAATCATGCTACTAAACAAAATGGAACTAAACAAAAATGTCATGCTTGGTATTGTTATTGGTGTTATATCGTTAATATTTTTGCAGGCGCTTATCGCAAACATTACCACTCCAAAAGTAGAAATCGTCGAAGATGTCAACTATATCAGCGCCCCCCCTAAAGAACATTACAAAATCGATGAACTCACTGATGACGTCATCCTCGGAAAATATTATTCCCATGGTGATTACTATTTCGTAGTTTACAACAAAGCTAAAAATAAAGGTGAAAACCGTCTTGTCAAACGTAAAGTTTGGGAAAACAAAGAAATCGGTGCACAATTTGAAAAAGGAGACGAAGCAAAATGAGAGAAATGAGATTATTAGTGTATTCAACTTTTGCTTTCATGCTGTATCTCTTTTTGGGCGCTAGTTTTGTAACCCTGTTATATCCGATACCTGAAACAAAAACCGTAAAGGTCAACAAAATAAATGAAACCATTTATTATTTCACACCTGATGACCACACCATCACAGGTAAGTTTTATAATAACGCCGGTTATTTCTTAGTGGTTTATAACGAAAAATCAGAAGATTTTGAGATCAAAAAAGTCGAAGAAAAAGATTGGGAAAACGAAAAAATCGATCGACATTATTATGATTAGAGAGACTGGGACAAAATAGTTCTCGACCACAAAAAAAGCTAGAGATTTCCAATTGTGGAACTCTAGCTTTTTAATTTTGAGTCGTTCTCTTATTGTATTTTAGGAGGTTATTGGCCATAAGTACCAAT
>NZ_JASHFB010000026.1:0-1290 GCF_047462815.1 Streptococcus mitis | reverse complement strand
ATACAGCCGTAATTCCAGCAGCAGACGTAACTAAGTCAGCAGCAGATGCAGGTAAAGCAAATGCAGGAAATGCAGTAAACACACCAGCAGCTAAGGTAGAAGTTAAAGATCCAGCTAACTTAACAGATGCTGAGAAGAAAGCGATCGAAGATAAAGTTAAAGCTGTAAATCCAGATGCAACAGTAGTTGTAGATGACAAAGGAAATGCGACAGTCACAACCCCAGAAGGTAAGACAGCTGTAATTCCAGCAGCAGACTTGACGAAAGATCCAGAAGCTGCAACTAAACCAAATGCAGGCAACGACATCGTTAAACCAGCAGATAAGACAGTAGTAGCAAATCCAGAAAAACTTACAGACGCTGAGAAGAAAGCGATCGAAGATAAAGTTAAAGCTGTAAATCCAGATGCAACAGTAGTTGTAGATGATAAAGGAAATGCAACAGTTACAACCCCAGAAGGTAAGACAGCTGTAATTCCATCAGCAGACTTGACAAAAGATCCAGAAGCTGCAACTAAACCAAATGCAGGTAACGACATCGTTAAACCAGCAGATAAGACAGTAGTAGCAAATCCAGAAAAACTTACAGACGCTGAGAAGAAAGCGATCGAAGATAAAGTTAAAGCTGTAAATCCAGATGCAACAGTAGTTGTAGATGATAAAGGAAATGCGACAGTCACAACTCCAGAAGGTAAGACAGCTGTAATTCCAGCAGCAGACTTGACGAAAGATCCAGAAGCTGCAACTAAACCAAATGCAGGTAACGACATCGTTAAACCAGCAGATAAGACAGTAGTAGCAAATCCAGAAAAACTTACAGACGCTGAGAAGAAAGCGATCGAAGATAAAGTTAAGGCTGTAAATCCAGATGCAACAGTAGTTGTAGATGATAAAGGAAATGCGACAGTCACAACTCCAGAAGGTAAGACAGCTGTAATTCCAGCAGCAGACTTGACGAAAGATCCAGAAGCTGCAACTAAACCAAATGCAGGTAACGACATCGTTAAACCAGCAGATAAGACAGCAGTAGCAAATCCAGAAAAACTTACAGACGCTGAGAAGAAAGCGATCGAAGATAAAGTTAAAGCTGTAAACCCAGATGCAACAGTAGTTGTAGATGATAAAGGAAATGCGACAGTCACAACTCCAGAAGGTAAGACAGCTGTAATTCCAGCAGCAGACTTGACGAAAGATCCAGAAGCTGCAACTAAACCAAATGCAGGTAACGACATCGTTAAACCAGCAGATAAGACAGCAGTAGCAAATCCAGAAAAACTTACAGACGCTGAGA
>NZ_JASHFB010000025.1:0-1531 GCF_047462815.1 Streptococcus mitis | reverse complement strand
GGTAAATTCCCAAACTAAGTTCCACCGCTAGTACAAGTGGAAGTTAGTCTGATAAAAATCCTAAAAACCAGTGGAAATCTGTGTCAGGGTAAATTCCACTGGTTTTACTAATGCTTGATTTCATCGCTTTTGTAACCAAAATGAATCGAAAAAAAGAGCGCACAAAATCCCCTCATCTGAAAGCGTTTCAGATTAAGTTCCGCTATGGTGGAAGTTAGTATGAGACGTTTGAATGGGGTTAAAGATTAGTTTTTAGAACTTATGTTGGAGTAATGTAGAAGACTGGCAGACGTCTTCTGCAGGTATTTTAGAAATGCCGAGAAGCTTAGGAATCTCTTCTCCATAGGTAAAGGCAAAGAGTTCATAGGCTGACTTTCCATTCAAAGCAGCACGTTTGACACTGTTGACATGAGAACAAACGAGATTGATGTCCTCTTGAGTTAGATTATCAAAGGAAGTTCCTTTAGGTAGAATGTCGCGAATCAGCGTGTGATTTTTCTCAATTCTGCCTTTCTGGTCAGAGCGATTAGGGTCACAAAAGAAGAGTTTACACTCTCCTCGCACATCCATTTCGATGTCATCGACCCTGGCAAACTCTCCACCATTATCGGTAAGAATGACAGGAAAAAGTTGGAAGAAATCTTTGTCAGCTTGGTGAAGAGTGTTCTTGATGTCATAGAGGTGTTTGGTAACCTCAAGGGCAGTTTTATTCCCCAGAAGTCTAGCAAAGATAAAGTTACAGAAAGATAAATTGAAGGTGAGTAGGACTTTACCTCCCATTCTGCCTATAACTGTGTCCATTTCCAGCCAAGAGTCTAGTTGATTAAGGACTAAATAGTTTTGGAAATCCTCATAGGAACGGCCTTTTTTAGCTTCTTTAGGGATGGAAGGTAGTTTACTTTTCCGTCTTTCTTTGAATTTAATGGCTCTGGCTAGATCAATAGGAGCGATAGATAGGTATCCTTTTCGGATATGTCGATAGACAGTTGAGGAGCTGACATCAAGGTTATGAGTTTTGAGAATATGATAGATGTGTTGTCCCTTTTTAACACCATCAGAAATGACTTTGTCCATGTCCCAGAAGGCCTTGGAATTAAGGGGAGTTCCTTCACGAGCCTCAACAAGAGTTTGTTCGTACTGTTTTTGAGCTTGTTTAGCGAGGTATAAAATCTTCTTATAGCCACAATTTTGTCTTCTTTTAGGGCATCCATTACAGACAAAGGGAGCTTTGTCGAGTAGAGGGCAAGGAAGGTTATGGCATGTAGACTCTCGGACTTGTCTGTTTCGTTTGACTTCTTTGGAAACGGTTGTCGGGTCTTTTAGAATGGATTGTCCAATAGTTTTGAAGGTTTCACCGCGCTCTAAGCCTAATTGGATATCATTACGGTCTGAAAGGGTAAGGTGTTTATGTTTTGTCATAGTAGACCTCATTTCTAACTCAAACGTCTCATACTTAATTCCACCATAAAAATCCGTTTTAGACTAATTTCCACTTTGGTCAGGCAAGTGGAAGTTACTTTGAGAAGTTAGC
>NZ_JASHFB010000024.1:0-1724 GCF_047462815.1 Streptococcus mitis | reverse complement strand
AAAGAGTCTGGGACAATAGTCTTTTATCTCCAAAAAAAGCAACGGATTTGCCGTTGCTTTTTTGCATGGTTGCGATAGTCTTGGTAAAATAGAATTGCCCAATAAACCATTTAGAAAGGCTATCCCATGCATATTCACTATAACACAAATCAAACAACTTTACCACTAGAAATCAGTTCTTTCTTGCCGCAAGACCATCTTGTCTTTACGATTGAAAAAGTGGTAAATACCTTGGAGGATTGTCATTTCCATGCCTTCTATCATGCCTTTGGTCGCCCGTCTTATCACCCTAAAATGCTTGTATCTGTTCTTCTATTTGCCTATTCACAAGGGATTTTCTCTGGTCGAAAAATTGAAAAAATGATGGTTGAAAATCTCGCTATGCAATACCTAACAGGGCAGTTGGTTGTCAGCTACCGCACCATCAATCGGTTTCGTGTATCTGAAGGGATGGAAGAACTCATTCGCAATCTTTTCATAGACCTCAATCTTCGTTTAAAAATGGAAGAGTTAGTGACCTTAGATTGCTTGTTTATTGACGGGACTAAGATTGAAGCCAATGCCAACAAGTATAGTTTCGTGTGGAAGAAAGCGACAGAGAAATTCTCCGCCAAACTTCAAGAACAGATACAGGTCTATTTTCAAGAAGAAATCACTCCTCTTATCCATCAAGCTATTAAGCTGGATGAAGAAGAAGCAATTTCTTCAAAGCAGTTGATTGAATTCTCTCAAGTCCTTGAAGAAGAATTGGAAAAACTGAGCCAGGACATTGAGGAGACACCCGTTAAAGGAAAGGACGAACGTAAAACCCAACGTCGTAAACTCAAGAAAGTCTTGCGTAAAGTCAAAGAGGATTTTTCAGTACGTGCTGAAAAATATGAGAGTTATCAGGAGACATTTGAAGGTCGCAACAGCTTTTCCAAAACCGATCCAGATGCCACTTTTATGCGGATGAAAGAAGATCATATGAAAAATGGCCAACTCAAGGCTGCTTATAATCTTCAAATCGCTACTGAAAACCAATTTGTTCTTCACTATGATGTCTTCTCAAATCCTACAGACACTAAGACTCTTCTACCCTTACTTGAAACCTATCCGCATGACATAAAGACAGTTGTCGCAGATGCTGGATATGGAAGTGAAGAGAATCTCCTTCGTTTAGATGAAAAGCAGGTAAACCATCTGATTAAATATGCCATGTTTGATAAGGAACAAAAGAGAGGGTATAAACAGTCAGCTAAAAACTTAGCGAATTGGCACTATAATGACAAGGAGGATAGCTACACACATCCTGATGGCTGGTGCTATCGTTTTCACCATACCAAACATCAGAAAACACAGACGGACTTTCAACAGGAAATCAAGGTTTACTACGCTGATGAACCTGAATCAGCCCCTCAAAAGGGACTGTATATGAATGAACGCTATCAGCACTTAAAAACGAAAGAATGCCAGACGCTTTTATCTCCCCAAGGTAGACAGATTTTCGCTCAACGCAAGATTGATGTGGAACCTGTCTTTGGGCAGATAAAGGCTTGTTTGGGTTACAAGAGATGTAATCTGAGGGGCAAGCGTCAAGTGAGAATTGACATGGGATTGGTACTTATGGCCAATAACCTCCTAAAATACAATAAGAGAACGACTCAAAATTAAAAAGCTAGGGTTCCGCTATTGGAAATCTCTAGCTTTTTTGTAGTCGAGAACTCTTTTGTCCCAGGCTCTTT
>NZ_JASHFB010000023.1:0-1735 GCF_047462815.1 Streptococcus mitis | reverse complement strand
GCAAGTACATCAGCAAGTACATCAGCATCAACAAGTGCAAGTACATCGGCTAGCACGTCAGCCTCAACAAGTGCAAGTACATCGGCTAGCACGTCAGCTTCAACGAGCGCAAGTACGTCAGCAAGTACGTCAGCCTCAACAAGTGCAAGCACATCAGCAAGTACATCAGCTTCAACAAGCGCAAGTACATCAGCAAGTACATCAGCTTCAACAAGTGCAAGTACATCAGCAAGTACGTCAGCCTCAACAAGCGCAAGTACATCAGCAAGTACATCAGCCTCAACAAGTGCAAGTACATCGGCTAGCACGTCAGCTTCAACGAGCGCAAGTACGTCAGCAAGTACGTCAGCCTCAACAAGTGCAAGCACATCAGCAAGTACATCAGCCTCAACAAGTGCAAGTACATCAGCAAGTACATCAGCCTCAACAAGTGCAAGTACATCGGCTAGCACGTCAGCCTCAACAAGCGCAAGTACATCAGCATCAACAAGTGCAAGTACATCAGCAAGTACATCAGCTTCAACAAGCGCAAGCACATCAGCAAGTACGTCAGCTTCAACAAGCGCAAGCACATCAGCAAGTACATCAGCTTCAACAAGCGCAAGTACCTCAGCAAGTACATCAGCATCAACAAGTACATCAGCATCAACAAGTGCAAGCACGTCGGCTAGCACATCGGCTAGCACATCAGCAAGTACGTCAGCTTCAACGAGCGCAAGTACATCAGCAAGTGCGTCAGCATCAACAAGTGCAAGTACATCAGCAAGTACGTCAGCTTCAACGAGCGCAAGTACCTCAGCAAGTACGTCAGCATCAACAAGCGCAAGTACATCAGTAAGTACGTCAGCATCAACAAGTGCAAGTACATCGGCTAGCACATCAGCAAGTACGTCAGCCTCAACAAGCGCAAGTACATCAGCATCAACAAGTGCAAGTACATCAGCAAGTACGTCAGCATCAACAAGCGCAAGTACCTCAGCAAGTACGTCAGCTTCAACAAGCGCAAGCACATCAGCAAGTACATCAGCTTCAACGAGCGTAAGTACGTCAGCATCAACAAGTGCAAGTACATCAGCAAGTACATCAGCATCAACAAGTGCAAGCACATCAGCAAGTACGTCAGCAAGTACGTCAGCCTCAACAAGCGCAAGTACATCAGCATCAACAAGTGCAAGCACATCAGCAAGTACATCAGCTTCAACAAGCGCAAGTACCTCAGCAAGTACATCAGCATCAACAAGTACATCAGCATCAACAAGTGCAAGTACATCAGCATCAACAAGTGCAAGCACGTCGGCTAGCACATCGGCTAGCACATCAGCAAGTGCGTCAGCATCAACAAGCGCAAGTACGTCAGCCTCAACAAGTGCAAGTACATCAGCAAGTACGTCAGCTTCAACGAGCGCAAGTACCTCAGCAAGTACGTCAGCATCAACAAGCGCAAGTACATCAGCAAGTACGTCAGCCTCAACAAGTGCAAGTACATCGGCTAGCACATCAGCAAGTACGTCAGCCTCAACAAGCGCAAGTACATCGGCTAGCACGTCAGCTTCAACGAGCGCAAGTACGTCAGCAAGTACGTCAGCCTCAACAAGTGCAAGCACATCAGCAAGTACATCAGCAAGTACATCAGCATCAACAAGTGCAAGTACATCGGCTAGCACGTCAGCCTCAACAAGCGCAAGTACATCAGCATCAACAAGTGCAAGTACATCGGCTAGCACGTCAGCCTCAA
>NZ_JASHFB010000022.1:0-4767 GCF_047462815.1 Streptococcus mitis | reverse complement strand
AAAAAACAATAAATCTGTCAGTGACAGAAATGAGTGAGAACTCAAACTTTTAATGAGAGTTTGATCCTGGCTCAGGACGAACGCTGGCGGCGTGCCTAATACATGCAAGTAGAACGCTGAAGGAGGAGCTTGCTTCTCTGGATGAGTTGCGAACGGGTGAGTAACGCGTAGGTAACCTGCCTGGTAGCGGGGGATAACTATTGGAAACGATAGCTAATACCGCATAATAGCAGTTGTTGCATGACAGCTGTTTGAAAGGTGCAATTGCACCACTACCAGATGGACCTGCGTTGTATTAGCTAGTTGGTGGGGTAACGGCTCACCAAGGCGACGATACATAGCCGACCTGAGAGGGTGATCGGCCACACTGGGACTGAGACACGGCCCAGACTCCTACGGGAGGCAGCAGTAGGGAATCTTCGGCAATGGACGGAAGTCTGACCGAGCAACGCCGCGTGAGTGAAGAAGGTTTTCGGATCGTAAAGCTCTGTTGTAAGAGAAGAACGAGTGTGAGAGTGGAAAGTTCACACTGTGACGGTATCTTACCAGAAAGGGACGGCTAACTACGTGCCAGCAGCCGCGGTAATACGTAGGTCCCGAGCGTTGTCCGGATTTATTGGGCGTAAAGCGAGCGCAGGCGGTTAGATAAGTCTGAAGTTAAAGGCTGTGGCTTAACCATAGTACGCTTTGGAAACTGTTTAACTTGAGTGCAAGAGGGGAGAGTGGAATTCCATGTGTAGCGGTGAAATGCGTAGATATATGGAGGAACACCGGTGGCGAAAGCGGCTCTCTGGCTTGTAACTGACGCTGAGGCTCGAAAGCGTGGGGAGCAAACAGGATTAGATACCCTGGTAGTCCACGCCGTAAACGATGAGTGCTAGGTGTTAGACCCTTTCCGGGGTTTAGTGCCGCAGCTAACGCATTAAGCACTCCGCCTGGGGAGTACGACCGCAAGGTTGAAACTCAAAGGAATTGACGGGGGCCCGCACAAGCGGTGGAGCATGTGGTTTAATTCGAAGCAACGCGAAGAACCTTACCAGGTCTTGACATCCCTCTGACCTCTCTAGAGATAGAGATTTCCTTCGGGACAGAGGTGACAGGTGGTGCATGGTTGTCGTCAGCTCGTGTCGTGAGATGTTGGGTTAAGTCCCGCAACGAGCGCAACCCCTATTGTTAGTTGCCATCATTTAGTTGGGCACTCTAGCGAGACTGCCGGTAATAAACCGGAGGAAGGTGGGGATGACGTCAAATCATCATGCCCCTTATGACCTGGGCTACACACGTGCTACAATGGCTGGTACAACGAGTCGCAAGCCGGTGACGGCAAGCTAATCTCTTAAAGCCAGTCTCAGTTCGGATTGTAGGCTGCAACTCGCCTACATGAAGTCGGAATCGCTAGTAATCGCGGATCAGCACGCCGCGGTGAATACGTTCCCGGGCCTTGTACACACCGCCCGTCACACCACGAGAGTTTGTAACACCCGAAGTCGGTGAGGTAACCGTAAGGAGCCAGCCGCCTAAGGTGGGATAGATGATTGGGGTGAAGTCGTAACAAGGTAGCCGTATCGGAAGGTGCGGCTGGATCACCTCCTTTCTAAGGATAAGGAACTGCGCATTGGTCTTGTTTAGTCTTGAGAGGTCTTGTGGGGCCTTAGCTCAGCTGGGAGAGCGCCTGCTTTGCACGCAGGAGGTCAGCGGTTCGATCCCGCTAGGCTCCATTGGTGAGAGATCACCAAGTAATGCACATTGAAAATTGAATATCTATATCAAATAGTAACAAGAAAATAAACCGAAAACGCTGTAGTATTAATAAGAGTTTATGACTGAAAGGTCAAAAAATAAGGTTAAGTTAATAAGGGCGCACGGTGGATGCCTTGGCACTAGGAGCCGAAGAAGGACGTGACAAACGACGATATGCCTTGGGTAGCTGTAAGTAAGCGATGATCCAGGGATTTCCGAATGGGGGAACCCAACAGGTACTACCTGTTACCCACATCTGTTAAGGATGTGAGGAGGAAGACGCAGTGAACTGAAACATCTAAGTAGCTGCAGGAAGAGAAAGCAAAAGCGATTGCCTTAGTAGCGGCGAGCGAAACGGCAGAAGGGCAAACCGAAGAGTTTACTCTTCGGGGTTGTAGGACTGCAATGTGGACTCAAAGATTATAGAAGAATGATTTGGGAAGATCAGCCAAAGAGAGTAATAGCCTCGTATTTAAAATAGTCTTTGTACCTAGCAGTATCCTGAGTACGGCGGGACACGTGAAATCCCGTCGGAATCTGGGAGGACCATCTCCCAACCCTAAATACTCCCTAGTGACCGATAGTGAACCAGTACCGTGAGGGAAAGGTGAAAAGCACCCCGGGAGGGGAGTGAAATAGAACCTGAAACCGTGTGCCTACAACAAGTTCGAGCCCGTTAATGGGTGAGAGCGTGCCTTTTGTAGAATGAACCGGCGAGTTACGTTATGATGCGAGGTTAAGTTGAAGAGACGGAGCCGTAGGGAAACCGAGTCTGAATAGGGCGGATTAGTATCATGACGTAGACCCGAAACCATGTGACCTACCCATGAGCAGGTTGAAGGTGCGGTAAGACGCACTGGAGGACCGAACCAGGGCACGTTGAAAAGTGCTTGGATGACTTGTGGGTAGCGGAGAAATTCCAAACGAACTTGGAGATAGCTGGTTCTCTCCGAAATAGCTTTAGGGCTAGCGTCGACATTAAGATTCTTGGAGGTAGAGCACTGTTTGGGTGAGGGGTCCATCCCGGATTACCAATCTCAGATAAACTCCGAATGCCAATGAATTATGGTCGGCAGTCAGACTGCGAGTGCTAAGATCCGTAGTCGAAAGGGAAACAGCCCAGACCACCAGCTAAGGTCCCAAAATAATTGTTAAGTGGAAAAGGATGTGGGGTTGCACAGACAACTAGGATGTTAGCTTAGAAGCAGCTATTCATTCAAAGAGTGCGTAATAGCTCACTAGTCGAGTGACCCTGCGCCGAAAATGTACCGGGGCTAAAACAATTTACCGAAGCTGTGGATACCTTTATAGGTATGGTAGGAGAGCGTTCTATGTGTGAAGAAGGTGTACCGTGAGGAGTGCTGGAACGCATAGAAGTGAGAATGCCGGTATGAGTAGCGAAAGACAGGTGAGAATCCTGTCCACCGTAAGACTAAGGTTTCCAGGGGAAGGCTCGTCCGCCCTGGGTTAGTCGGGACCTAAGGAGAGACCGAAAGGTGTATCCGATGGACAACAGGTTGATATTCCTGTACTAGAGTATGTAGTGATGGAGGGACGCAGTAGGCTAACTAAAGCAGACGATTGGAAGAGTCTGTCTAAGCAGTGAGGTGTGATATGAGTCAAATGCTTATATCTGTAACATTGAGCTGTGATGGGGAGCGAAGTTTAGTAGCGAAGTTAGTGACGTCACACTGCCAAGAAAAGCTTCTAGCGTTTAAACATACTCTACCCGTACCGCAAACCGACACAGGTAGTCGAGGCGAGTAGCCTCAGGTGAGCGAGAGAACTCTCGTTAAGGAACTCGGCAAAATGACCCCGTAACTTCGGGAGAAGGGGTGCTGACTTTAAGTCAGCCGCAGTGAATAGGCCCAAGCAACTGTTTATCAAAAACACAGCTCTCTGCTAAATCGTAAGATGATGTATAGGGGGTGACGCCTGCCCGGTGCTGGAAGGTTAAGAGGAGTGCTTAGCGTAAGCGAAGGTATGAATTGAAGCCCCAGTAAACGGCGGCCGTAACTATAACGGTCCTAAGGTAGCGAAATTCCTTGTCGGGTAAGTTCCGACCCGCACGAAAGGCGTAATGATTTGGGCACTGTCTCAACGAGAGACTCGGTGAAATTTTAGTACCTGTGAAGATGCAGGTTACCCGCGACAGGACGGAAAGACCCCATGGAGCTTTACTGCAGTTTGATATTGAGTGTCTGTACCACATGTACAGGATAGGTAGGAGTCTATGAGATCGGGACGCCAGTTTCGAAGGAGACGTTGTTGGGATACTACCCTTGTGTTATGGCCACTCTAACCCGGATAGGTGATCCCTATCGGAGACAGTGTCTGACGGGCAGTTTGACTGGGGCGGTCGCCTCCTAAAAGGTAACGGAGGCGCCCAAAGGTTCCCTCAGAATGGTTGGAAATCATTCGCAGAGTGTAAAGGTATAAGGGAGCTTGACTGCGAGAGCTACAACTCGAGCAGGGACGAAAGTCGGGCTTAGTGATCCGGTGGTTCCGTATGGAAGGGCCATCGCTCAACGGATAAAAGCTACCCTGGGGATAACAGGCTTATCTCCCCCAAGAGTTCACATCGACGGGGAGGTTTGGCACCTCGATGTCGGCTCGTCGCATCCTGGGGCTGTAGTCGGTCCCAAGGGTTGGGCTGTTCGCCCATTAAAGCGGCACGCGAGCTGGGTTCAGAACGTCGTGAGACAGTTCGGTCCCTATCCGTCGCGGGCGTAGGAAATTTGAGAGGATCTGCTCCTAGTACGAGAGGACCAGAGTGGACTTACCGCTGGTGTACCAGTTGTCTTGCCAAAGGCATCGCTGGGTAGCTATGTAGGGAAGGGATAAACGCTGAAAGCATCTAAGTGTGAAACCCACCTCAAGATGAGATTTCCCATGATTTTATATCAGTAAGAGCCCTGAGAGATGATCAGGTAGATAGGTTAGAAGTGGAAGTGTGGCGACACATGTAGCGGACTAATACTAATAGCTCGAGGACTTATCCAAAGTAACTGAGAATATGAAAGCGTA
>NZ_JASHFB010000021.1:0-8406 GCF_047462815.1 Streptococcus mitis | reverse complement strand
ATGGGATAGCCTTTCTAAATGGTTTATTAAGCAATTCTATTTTACCAAGACTATCGCAACCGTGCAAAAAAGCAACGGCAAATCCGTTGCTTTTTTTGGGGACATAAGAGACTATTGTCCCAGGCTCTTTTTTCGTATCAAATCTAAGCAATTTTAGAAACTTTATGGCATACTAGACATATCAATGAAAGCGAGGTAATCTCATGGAACAATTTTTAGAAAACATCAAAGACCTTGAAGTCACTACAGTTGCGCGTGCGCAAGAAGCTCTTGATAAAAAAGAAACTGCAACCTTCTTTATCGGTCGCAAAACTTGCCCTTACTGCCGTAAATTTGCTGGTACATTGGCAGGTGTCGTAGCTGAAACTAAATCTCACATCTACTTCATCAATAGTGAAGAAGCAAGCCAACTCAATGAGTTGCAAGCATTCCGCTCACGCTACGGAATCCCAACTGTACCAGGCTTTGTTCACATTGCGGATGGACAAATCAACGTCCGTTGCGACTCTTCAATGTCAGCACAAGAAATCAAAGAATTTGCAGGATTGTAAAAAATCAGCTAACAATCACAAAAACGCATAATGGAGCCGAAGAACGCTTTGCGAAGTACATAGATTTCTAGGATACGACAAAAATGTTGTATCCTTTGTTGTATCCTTTTTCTGCAAAAGAATACCAAGGAATACCAAAGATAAAAATAAAAAACGTTGATTTAACAACGTTTTACCAAGGAATGCAAAGGAATAATGGAGCCGGTGGGAGTCGAACCCACGTCCAAACACCTGCCAACATATTTGTCTACAACCATAGGTTATGTATTAGTTTAACAGTCCCTCGACACATAACTCAAGCCTAGAAACTGCGAGTCTATCAATCTCTTATCAAGCCACTAGACAAGACTCAATCGTATCTCGCTAATAATAAGACCTGTCATTGAACACGAGCAATCCAAATCGGGTCACGCCTGCTGGTTTTTAGGCAGCTAGAGCGTAAGAAGTGTTATTTTTTGCAGTTATATTTAACTGAGCGTTTACGTCGCCACACGAGTCGCAAAATATGCCTCATAATGCCTGTCGAATCCGTAACGACCCCAAAAGACAATAAAACCATTATACCTTATCTAACTAAAAAATGCAAAAGGGAAATCAACTAACTAAAAAAGATAGTCTTTCAAGGCTTTTGACAAAACCTGATAACCAGCAACACTGAGGTGCAGCCCATCAGTTGTGTAGTCTTTTTTGAGTTGGCCTGCTTGGTCTGTCAAACTATCAAAAACTGGTACAAATTCCACCTGCATATAGGCAGAAGCAAGCTCTTGATAGGCTTGATTCCATTTCTGAATTTTTTCATTTGTGCGGATATAGACTGTCTGCTTGTACTCCTCTCCCTCATTGACTGGCAAAATAGAAAGCAATTTAATCTCAGTCAATGGATAATCGTGAGTAATGGATTGTATGATAGCTTCGAGATTATTGAGAGTCTCATTCACAGGCACATCTTTTCCAATATCGTTCGTCCCAATTAAAAGGACAATTTTATCTACCGCCCCACCGTACAGATGCGCATCCAGATTCTCTAATAACAGTCCTGTCTGATAACCTCGAATGCCTCGATTGACAATCGTCTTCGAAGTCCCAAATAGTTCCTGCAGAGGATAATATTCGACAATGGAATCCCCAATAAAAAGAATGTCTGGCTCTACAACAGAAACCTGATTTAAGTGACGATACTTGGTTTGGATTTTTTCTTGTTCCTTTAGTAACCAATTTTCTAATAACTGTACTGCCACTTCATTCTCCTTTTTCTAACCAGTTTTCCAAGACTTGATAAACTCCGCTTTGGCTGTTGGCTGGCGCTAGAGCAGTCGCCACAGCTTTGGCTTTCTCATCAGCATTTTCCATCGCATAGGCAATTCCAGCCATTTCAAGCATTTCAACATCATTTTCACTATCGCCAAAAGCCATAATTTGTTGGGGCTTCAAGTCCCAACGCTTGAGTAATTCTTCCAAGCCCCATGCTTTATGAATCCCAGCTTGGAGGATATCAATACAACCATAGCCACTCGATACAGCCCGAACACGGCCATCAAAGAGATCATTGATTTCTTCCAAAACCGAACTCAAACGTTCCTCACCAACAACCATACTCATCTTGAGCACACCACCAAAGAGGTCAGAGGTTAATTCATCCACAAACTGCATCCATTGGTAGAATTTCTCAATCATTTCTGGAGTCATAAAACTTTCAAGGTCTGTAAAAATCGTACCTTCTTTGACAAAACCACCTTTCATAGCCGTCACAACAAACTGATCCTGACACGCTCGACCCTTGAAATGAGCCAAAGCCTTATCGACAATGGCATCATCCCAAGTCTGAGCCTGAATCAGTTCATTGTTTTCAAAAATACGAGCACCGTTTGCAACAACCAGAACCACTCGATTGACCAAGTGCTCCAGTAGTTGCCTCATGCGGTGAATTTCATTGCCCGTCGCGATGACAAAACGAATACCCCTTTGATCCAACTGATCTAAAATCTTTTCCAATCGTGGGAGATTAAGCTGGCCTCTAGCATCCAGCAAGGTCCCATCCATATCTGTCGCAATTACTTTAATCGTCATTTTCTTTCCTCTGGATTCAAGCTAGTCCCACTTCAATCCAACATGTTCGTTCATTTCTTTGTAGGCTGTATCAATTCGTTCCTTAGTCACTTCATCTAACTGGTCACGATGACTGCCACCCTCTATGAAATCTTCCAAGATATAGGTTTGATAATGATATAAAGGATAGCCCTCTGGTGAAAAGGTTCCCTTTGGTGTTCGATTGACCCAAGTAGGATGAGCTTTAGCTGTTCCGATAGTTGTTTTTCCATCCTTCTTCTTAATGGTCACGTCCATGAGAACACCCCGTTCAGTCCACTTAGCATTTTCTACCCCTTGCATGGTCTCAATTCGTTGATTGGAAATGAAGTTCCCCATTGAATAGATAATGAGTTTCTTGTCCCCATCTTTTTCAACAATTTCAGACGGTTCAACTACGTGTGGATGCCCTCCAAAGATAATATCTGCTCCCCAATCAATCATCTTGTGATAAAGAGCTTTTTGCTCTTCAGTCGGTTCTATGCGATACTCAACACCCATTTGTGGCATGATAATGGTGATATCTGCTTCCTTTTCCGCCCGTTCAATTTCAGACTTCATTTTATTCTCATCTAAATCTGAAAGATAGTGATTATAATCCTCTTGAGAAATATTTTGCTCAATTCCATTAAATCCATAAGAATAAGCCAAAAGTGCAACCTTGATACCATTCACTTCCTTAATGACCAGCGGAGCCTGATCACGTGGCTCGTGCGTATAAACTCCAATTGGTGTTATTCCTGCTTTTTCGATAGCATTTGCCGTTGAAATAACCCCCTCAATTTGCGAATCCAAAATGTGATTATGAGCCAAATCTAGAACATGGTAACCTGCATCCTTAATGGCATCCATAACTTCAGCAGGAGCATTAAAGAGAGGATAACCTGCTAAATAATGATCCTTATTAATGGTTCCTTCAAAGTCACCAATAGCTAAGTCTGCTTGCTTAAGCCAAGGAGTAACATACTCAAAATTCTCATGAAAATCATACGTTCCATCATCCTTTTTTGCTGAAAAGTAAAGAATATCATGATAAAGCAAATCACCATGAGCCATAATTCTAGCAGTTTTTTCCTCTTCCTGCTCCTGAGAATTTTTCTTAGTTCCTTCTTGAGAAATAGTATCTCGTTTTTGACTGGTCATAGGCATGCCTTGGAAGCTTTCAAACAACAAGACCAAGCCCATTGATAAAGCAACTGCTAGCAAGAGTACCGCCACAAATCCCTTGTTGCTCCACTTACGATAACTCCTAAAAAAGTTTACCAAGCCCCTCATAAAACGAAAAGCTAAACCACCCTGATTTCTATCTTGTCTTCTTTGCATCTTCATTCTCCCTACTTTCTAATGCAAGCCTTTTCTTTTTATTATAACACAGATAAGTATTTCTTTCACAATTGAATTGAACTTCCTATCTATTTTCTATAAATTCTAAAAACTGTAATACTTTCAATCCTTGTCATTTTGTGATATCATGTAGAGGTAATGAAAGGAGAGAAAATGTCTGCTATAGAACGTATTACAAAAGCTGCTCACTTAATTGATATGAACGATATTATCCGCGAGGGGAATCCGACTCTTCGCTCAGTTGCTGAGGAAGTTACTTTCCCCTTGTCTGACCAGGAAATCATTCTTGGCGAAAAGATGATGCAATTCCTCAAACATTCCCAAGATCCTGTCATGGCTGAAAAGATGGGGCTACGCGGTGGGGTTGGACTTGCTGCTCCTCAATTGGATATCTCAAAACGCATTATCGCTGTTTTAGTGCCAAATATTGTTGAAGAAGGAGAAACTCCAGAGGAAGCCTACGATTTACAAGCCATTATGTACAATCCAAAAATCGTCTCTCACTCTGTTCAAGACGCTGCTCTTGGCGAAGGAGAAGGTTGTCTGTCTGTTGACCGCAACGTGCCTGGCTATGTGGTGCGTCATGCTCGCGTTACTGTTGACTACTTTGACAAGGATGGAGAAAAACACCGTATCAAACTCAAAGGCTACAACTCCATCGTTGTTCAGCATGAAATTGACCACATTAACGGAATCATGTTTTACGATCGTATCAATGAAAAAGACCCATTTGCAGTTAAAGATGGTTTACTAATTCTAGAATAAAGAAAATCCCGTTGCAAGACGGGGTTTTGTGTTATAATAGAGGCATGAAAACAAATGATATTGTCTATGGCGTTCACGCCGTTACCGAAGCCCTCCTTGCAAACACAGGAAACAAACTTTACCTCCAAGAAGATCTCCGAGGTAAGAATGTTGAGAAAGTCAAAGAACTGGCTACAGAAAAGAAGGTATCCATTTCTTGGACTTCAAAAAAATCCCTCTCTGAGATGACTGAAGGTGCTGTCCACCAAGGTTTTGTTCTACGAGTGTCTGAATTTGCCTATAGCGAGCTGGATAACATCCTTGCCAAAACGCGTCAAGAAGAAAATCCACTTCTATTGATTCTAGATGGTTTAACCGATCCCCATAATCTGGGTTCTATCTTGCGAACAGCCGATGCGACCAATGTTTCCGGAGTCATCATTCCCAAGCACCGTGCTGTCGGAGTAACACCTGTCGTTGCCAAAACAGCCACAGGTGCTATTGAGCACGTTCCAATTGCTCGAGTGACCAATCTAAGCCAAACTCTGGACAAACTCAAGGATGAAGGCTTCTGGACCTTTGGAACGGATATGAACGGTACTCCTTGCCACAAGTGGAATACAAAAGGGAAAATTGCCCTCATCATTGGAAATGAAGGAAAAGGTATCTCTAGCAACATCAAAAAACAGGTTGATGAGATGATTACCATTCCGATGAATGGACATGTTCAAAGTCTCAATGCCAGTGTTGCTGCGGCTATTCTCATGTATGAAGTTTTCCGAAATCGCCTATAAAAGAGGCTGGACAAAAACTAACTTCTAGCTAAAAGAACACAGTGATTTTTAAATAACTGATTTGTAGATTGAATTCTTGGACAATTTTGTAACCCCCATGCTCATTAAGATGAATCCTAGCTCTACTACGCTGGCCTACTTGTCTCTAACACACACTCTTAGCACGCCAAAAATATTCTCTAATTTGCGAAAAACGAGATCAGTTGCCCTCCTCCATTTGACATAGATGCTAAATTCTTCTTCGATATATCATGTGTTCTGAACGAAGTTTCCTAAAGAAATTCTAATACTCAATGAAAATCAAAGAGCAAACTAGGAAGCTAGCCGCAGGCTGGACTTAAGTACGGCAAGGCGAATCTGATGCGGTTTGAAGAGATTTTCGAAGAATATAAGTTGTATCATAACAAATTGATTTCTGAATTTCTTATATAAGAAAATGAGCATCTCCAACTACGAGAATGCTCATTTTTAGGATTGTATAGGCAAATTTTACATATGTTTCAAACGCTCAATCCGTTCTGAAATAGGTGGGTGGGTATAAAATAGTTTTTGGAACCCTCCCCCTTTCTTGGGATCATTGATATAAAGTGCGCTACTAGCATCATCGACATGGTGATGCATCGGCTCGCTATTGTCCAACTTACGTAGAGCATTGATCATCCCTTGAGGATTGCGAGTCAACTCGACACTAGAAGCATCAGCTAGAAATTCCCTCTGACGAGAAATAGCTAGTTGTACCAAGGTTGCAGCGAGAGGTGCCAGCACAATAGCTAGTAGGGAAACCACTAGCATAATGATTTCTAAGCCATTTCCATCTCGATCATCGTCACTTCGTCTACGACCTGCGCCACCCCACCACATCATACGACCTGCCATACTAGAAAGCATGGTGATAGCACTAGCGAGAGCGACAGCAATAGTCGAAATACGGATATCGTAATTACGAATATGACTAACCTCATGTCCCATAACAGCTTCTAGCTCCTCGCGATTCATGATAGCTAGGAGACCTGACGTCGCAGCAACCGCCGCATTTTGGGGATTAGAACCTGTCGCAAAAGCATTTAAGGCTGGATCATCAATGATGAAAACTCGTGGCATGGGAATCTGACCCACCATAGCCATATCTTCCACTACATGGTAAAGGTCTGGTGCCGTTTGCTCATCAACCTCACGCGCTCCATTCATGGACATGACAATCTCTGTTGATTGAAAAATCATGGACAAAGCATAGATAAAGCCGATAATCAGTGCGATAACCAAACCACCAAGCCCAGATCGCATAAAGAGGTAACCAACCGCATAGCCAACAAGAGCTAAGAGTAGGAAAAATACCAGCAACAAAATCCACGTTTTTCGTTTATTGCTTGCAATTTGATCAAACAACATCTTAGTCACCTAAACCGCTAAAATCAACTTTAGGAACTGCCTTTTCCTCTTCTGGTGTTTGAAGGAAATCTGCTGCTTTAAAGCCAAACATTCCAGCGATAATATTGCTTGGGAAAGTTTCTAATTTTACATTGTAGTTGCTGACAACACTGTTGTAGAGTTGACGGGAGTAAGAAATTTTATTTTCTGTGTTTGTCAACTCCTCTTGCAATTTAACAAAGTTGGCACTAGCTTTCAAATCTGGATAGCTTTCTGCAACTGCAAAAATACCTGAAACCTGACGAGTGAGGGCATCACTAGCTTTCATAGCTTCTGCTGGTGAAGTCGCTGCTGCCACTTGGTTACGCAGTTCTGCCACCTTTTCAAGGGTAGAACCTTCATATTTGGCATAACCTTTTACAGTCTCAATCAAGTTTGGCAAGAGATCATTTCGACGTTTCAACTGAACATCAATCTGACTCCAAGCCTCCTTTGTTTGCATACGATTCTTAACCAAACCGTTATAGCTAACGATCACAAAAATAACAACAAGAGCTAAAACTCCAAGAATAATCCAAGTCATTATATAAGTCCTTTCTACTTTTAGATTAGTACCAGTATATCAAATTTTTAATGATTGTGGTAAAATAAGATGATACTAAAGAAGGAAATAACTATGAAACCAGAAACATTTTACAACTTGCTTGCCGAGCAAAATCTTCCACTTTCGGACCAGCAAAAAAAACAATTTGAACGTTATTTTGAGCTCTTGGTCGAATGGAATGAAAAAATTAATCTAACAGCTATTACAGACAAGGAAGAAGTTTATCTCAAACATTTTTACGATTCTATTGCACCCATTCTTCAAGGTTTGATTCCCAATGAAACTATCAAACTTCTTGATATTGGAGCTGGGGCAGGATTTCCTAGTCTGCCGATGAAAATTCTCTATCCTCAGCTTGATGTGACTATCATTGATTCGCTCAATAAGCGCATCAACTTCCTCCAACTTTTGTCTCAAGAACTGGATTTGGACGGTGTTCATTTCTACCATGGACGTGCAGAAGATTTTGCCCAAGACAAGAATTTCCGTGCTCAATATGATTTTGTAACAGCTCGTGCGGTTGCCCGTATGCAGGTCTTGTCTGAATTGACTATCCCCTACCTTAAAGTTGGCGGAAAACTATTGGCACTCAAGGCTAGCAATGCGCCTGAGGAATTATTAGAAGCTAAGAATGCCCTCAACCTCCTTTTTAGTAAGGTCGAAGACAATCTCAGCTACGCTCTACCTAATGGAGATCCGCGCTACATCACAGTGGTAGAAAAGAAAAAAGAAACACCAAATAAATATCCACGTAAGGCTGGCATGCCCAACAAACGCCCGCTTTAATCTTTTGGTAAATTCCCAAACTAAGTTCCACCGCTAGTACAAGTGGAAGTTAGTCTGATAAAAATCCTAAAAACCAGTGGAAATCTGTGTCAGGGTAAATTCCACTGGTTTTACTAATGCTTGATTTCAT
>NZ_JASHFB010000020.1:0-12347 GCF_047462815.1 Streptococcus mitis | reverse complement strand
TTATGTTTTGTCATAGTAGACCTCATTTCTAACTCAAACGTCTCATACTTAATTCCACCATAAAAATCCGTTTTAGACTAATTTCCACTTTGGTCAGGCAAGTGGAAGTTACTTTGAGAAGTTAGCGCTTTAATCTTTTTAGTAAAAAAATATTTACAAAGTTTGTAATTTTTGCTATACTATCACAAGCAAAGGTTTTTAATGTCATCCCGTGAGGTGACGAAGACGCAGAAATATTTGAAACTCTTTAAAGTTTAGACTTTAAAGAAGTCTTACTCTGAGGGCCTATTGCTGTAAAATAATGGGCTCTTTTTTGATGCCCAAAAGTGAGGTTTATATGAAACAAGAATCAACTGTTGATTTGTTACTAGACGTTGACCAACGTCCTTCGGCTGGAAAAGGAATTCTCCTTAGTTTCCAACACGTTTTCGCCATGTTTGGTGCGACCATCTTGGTACCATTGATTTTGGGAATGCCTGTATCTGTTGCCCTTTTTGCTTCAGGTGTTGGAACACTCATTTACATGATTTCAACTGGTTTTAGAGTTCCAGTTTATCTAGGTTCTTCATTTGCCTTTATCACAGCTATGTCACTGGCTATGAAAGAAATGGGGGGGGATGTATCCGCTGCTCAAACAGGGGTTATCTTGACTGGTTTGGTCTACGTCCTTGTTGCTGCTGGTGTTCGTTTTGCAGGTACAAAATGGATTGATAAACTCTTACCTCCAATCATTATTGGTCCTATGATCATCGTTATCGGTCTTGGACTTGCAGGTTCAGCTGTTACAAACGCTGGTCTTGTAGCGGACGGAAATTGGAAAAATGCTCTTGTAGCGGTTGTTACTTTCTTGATTGCTGCCTTTATCAATACTAAAGGAAAAGGCTTCCTACGAATCATTCCTTTCCTCTTTGCCATTATCGGTGGTTACCTCTTCGCACTAACTCTTGGCTTGGTTGACTTTACACCAGTTCTTAAAGCTAACTGGTTTGAAATTCCTGGTTTCTACTTGCCATTTAGCACTGGTGGTGCCTTTAAAGAGTACAATCTTTACTTTGGTCCAGAAACGATTGCTATCTTACCAATCGCTATCGTAACAATTTCTGAACATATTGGTGACCATACTGTTTTGGGTCAAATCTGTGGCCGTCAATTCTTGAAAGAACCAGGACTTCACCGTACTCTTCTTGGTGACGGTATCGCAACTTCAGTTTCTGCCTTTCTTGGTGGACCAGCCAATACAACTTATGGAGAAAATACAGGGGTTATCGGTATGACTCGTATCGCTTCTGTCTCAGTTATCCGTAACGCAGCCTTTATCGCAATTGCCCTTAGCTTCCTTGGTAAATTCACTGCCTTGATTTCAACTATTCCAAACGCTGTACTTGGTGGTATGTCAATCCTACTCTATGGTGTTATCGCCAGCAACGGTTTGAAAGTCTTGATTAAAGAACGTGTTGATTTCGCTCAAATGCGTAACCTAATCATCGCAAGTGCTATGTTGGTCCTTGGACTTGGAGGGGCTATCCTTAAACTTGGTCCAGTTACCCTTTCAGGAACTGCCCTATCAGCCATGACAGGAATCATCTTGAACTTGATCTTGCCATACGAAAATAAAGACTAAGAGTCTAAATACACCTAATCCACTCAGACAACTGAGTGGATTTTTCGTGTAGCATAATATAGTCAATGGAAACAGGAATAAGACAAAAGAGCCTCAAAAAAAGGTATTGCAACTTGGCAATACCTTTTTGAGGTGTTTTTTGAAAGTCATCAAATGATGATTTTTCAGAGGGAGCAAAAAACTGTCCTCTTTATATTTTAAACGTTTAAATGTCTTCTTTAAACAGTTTATTAAAGAAACCATCTGTATTTTTTAGTAGGGCTTTGAATACTTTGGATTTCAAGTCCACTGTATTTTTGAAATGATCTTTAATTTTCGGATCTGACATTCCCTCCAGATCTTTGCGAACTGCTTTATCAAATAAAGTGCGTAACTCATCATAGTTGCTAATATGGGTTCCATCAATATCGATAGCCTCAAAACCTTTCTTAGCTTTAACAAGAATTTCCCCGTACCAATGTCTCTTCCACTCTTCAAGGGTTTTAAAGTTTCCTTGCGATACTTTATTAATTATTAGCTTATCGCTTAGTAAACCATGGTTGTTTTTATCTGCTTCTGTTTTGTATTTATTGGATACATAACTGATAAAGCCATTTTCATAACCATAATAGCCCCACATACGGAAAGCATTATGCTTAAATGATAATGAACCAGGTGCACCATCACTCGTATTTCCACCGTAAATACCAGCCATCATATTGACATTCACGTAAGCTGAGTTTGGAGTGAAATCCTCTGGACGATAAATTCCATCCCCTGGATTTCCATGTTTTGTCATAAAATTATTATCGATTAAATCATTGATGCTTGATAACTTTTTAGCTTTTTCTTCTTCATTCAAATCACGAACTTTATCCCATTGATTCGGCGCTTTGAGCTTATTCAAATTGTCAATAGTCCGTATTGCCTTGTCAACTTTCTTGAACCACTTCGTATTAATATCTGGTACCCCTGATTCTAGAACTGCATCTGCTTCTAGATGATCTAGCATCATTAGTGCTTCATTATAGTTTTTCATATATCGATCGATGTCTTCACGAGTTTGAAGCTTATCAGGATTATAATTGTACCATTGGTCACCATCATTTTCACGATGATAGGCCATGTTAAGACCTAGAGCACCATATTCACCGTTACCTGTAGATTTATCAGGTGTTTGCAACATACCTTGAGCATATGCTTCAACGTCGGTGCCTTCACGATGACTATTTCCTCCAAAATATAACATACGGTCATTGACGTGTGTTGTTTCATGTGTAAAGGCTGAAATACCAAACGGACTAATCATATCTGTCACCATAAACAAGACCTTGTCATCATTATTTGGATTAGTGAATATTGAAGCCATAGCGCCCATACGTCCGTCTCTATCATGGTGTCGCCATGTTGGACCATATAATTCACGAATTGGGGCTACAGGGTTACCTTTACTGTCAAATCCTCGACGACCTACAGGAGAACCATTGTAGGTTTGATTATCCCAAACAGGTGTTGGAACCATATTTTGACTCTTGAGCAATCTATCTCGTACACTTGGTAATGCTAAACGTGACCAGAAGTCAAGGTAAGTTTGTTGTGCATGTGCAACCTTATCAATTTCTTTTTTGAATTCATTTCTAGCTTCTTCTGTATGTTTACCATATTTCTCAAATGAACTATAAGCCATTGTATTATATGTTGAAATTAAGAACATATGAGCTTTCTTCAAGTTGAGCAACGGTAAAATCATACGTCCATGAACACTGTTATCTAAACCATCGAACACACGATGACGTTTATCTTTCAACTCTGTATTTGTTGTCTTAGGTTCTGAAACATAAACATTTTTAGCAGAATGGATAAACCAATCGTTAATATCTTTATCCTCAGTGAACAAACGCATGTTGTATTCTAAGAAGTTACGTAAATTACCTTTACCAGTGTTACCTGAGATGATTTCACGGTAAGCATCTTGAGTCCGATCACCCTTCAAGTTCTTTTCACTCGAACCGATGTTGATGAGTCTGTCAATAACACTTGGTGTCTTACCATAAAAGTCAGGTTTAAACATCATGATGTTTTTTATACTCATGTCACCGTATTTGATATCATAGTAACGATTGAGATAAGTCAGAGCCATCATGATTTTAGCTTTATTGGTTTCTACTTTCTTGAGAAGTGCTTTTATCGCAGCTTCATCACCATTCAATTGATGGTCTTCGTTTTCAACAATAGCTTTAACTAGTTTGTCAAGATTTTCTTTCACGTCCGCAAAGCTTTCTTCAAAGAATAAATCTTTAATATAACCATTCTTACGTTCATCCGAATTAGCATTAGGATCTCTAGATGTATCTCGTTTATCCATCAAGGAACGGACTTCTTGTGAAATCAATTCTACACTTGATAATTGAGCTTTAACATCAGCAATCAATTTATCACGATTTTTAACAACCATATTCGGTGTATAGACAACATCACCAAGACCAGATACGCTATATTCACGCACTTGTTGGACTTTAGAATCCTTGAGTGTGACCCCCATTTCTTCTTTTGTACCATCTGCATAGTGAATCATTATTTTATCGATATCCGATAAATCGGTCACGAATTGACCATCCTTCATCCCCGTAACAGAAAGGACTTCTTTCTTAGCTAAGTTTGAATCTTCTGCAAGTTTGTTACCTTGGTTGACAATCCATTCTTTGTTATAAAATGGTTGAAGTTTCTCAATATTACGATAAGCCAAATCACGTTCGGATTTGTAGTCTTGAGTTGATTTGTATTCCTCTGATTTTGGTGCTATACGGTTAAGCGTATCTTCAGGAAGAGCACTAATTTCAAATCCACTAGCTGTTATATTGTACCCTGTAATTTTCTTATTAGCTTCTTCTAAACTAATTTCTTTAACACGTTTAGAACGTTGATATGAAGAGGCTCCTGTACTCATATCACGAACAACGAAATCATTTTCAAGTCTATTACCTGAGAAGTAACCACCTTCGTCATCTATATTTCTTGAACCATAGAAGATCTCACCTTTAGAAACTTTCACCATTGATACGTTATCTTCAATTTGCCCTAATACCCAGTTAGAACTGATAAACCCACCAACATCAACTGGATTATCAATGTCAATTGTACCTTTAGCAACTGAATGACGAACAGAACCCTCTTTTCCTACAGTGAAATTATCCATACCATTATCAGATTTCGCGACAAGTCCAGCAGCTCTAGCTCGTTTACCTGTGATTGTTACATCAGCATATGCTCTATCTAAGTTACCTTTCCAAATTTCACCAGCAATACCAGCTAAATTCCAATCACGATCACCAACAGCCTGCAATTTACCGATAAATGCTACATTTCTTAACAGGCCACCACGATCAATCTTATTAACAATACCAGCAATACTATTGTTTCCAAGAATGCTACCAGTAACCTTGATATTCTCAACTGTCGCATTTTTAACAGTCTTAGCAAGTGCTGAAATATCATTAATCCAAGGCATATTGATATTAACGTTTGCTAAGTTAATATTTTTAACTGAACCACCTTCGATACCACCGAATAATTGACGTTTCATGTTATGAATTGAATACTGGTTACCTTCTACACTGGTCAATGTACCTCTAAATGTCCCAGGTACATATTCTTTATTAGGCGTTGGTACATTTTCTGCATTCAAATCTGCACCAATTTTAAATGTACCGTTTTTATTAACATTCATAGCGTCTACTAAATCTTTAAAGTTATAGTAGACATTATCTTCTTTAGGATGGGGTTTTTCAATATAATGAACATACTTGTTACGAACCTTCGTTGGGTCTGTATGTTGAATCAAATCTTGCGCTTCAGCAGTGATTTTATAAAGTTTTTTACCTTCTTCTGTCACCTCTTCAATAGAGTCAACAGCTAAACGAGTTACCTTATTATCGCGACTAGTGATTTTTAAGTACATTTTCTTCACATCTTCATCTGAAGGTTTTTCAGTCATGAAATCACTAGGTGTTTCAGTACCATCGTCATTTACCTTCACTAAATTAGTAGATGCGATATTTTTAATTTCAACTTTTTTTAACTCTAAACGTAAAGGTTTTTCATCCAATTTAGAAGTTTCATCACCTTCACCACGGTTGTAAGTCATTGTTGTTGCAATTTTATAATCTTTAAATAAATCCAAACCTTGAATAGCGTCTGTCAATTTTTCTTTAGATAAATCAACTCGCTTAACAACAGTGTCCCCATCTTTAATCTCAGCTATAATGCTCTTGATTTCAGCATTACCTGTATTTTCAAGAGTGTAATCCAATTTAGCTGAACGATCCATCGCATCTTCTGTAACCTTATCTAAAGTCAAAGTTGGAGCAACTTTTGACGTATATTCTGGCAACTCAGCTTGAACTGCGGGTTCGCCTTTTTCAGTTACAACTGCTTCGGGTAAGGCTGGTTGAATCTCAGGTTCGCCTTTTTCAGTTACAACTGCTTCTGATAAGGTTGCTTGCACCTCAGGTTCTCCCTTTTCAGTGACTACAGCTTCGGGTAGGGCTTGTTGCACCTCAGGTTCGCCTTTTTCAGTTACAACTGCTTCTGATAAGGCTGTTTGTACTTCAGGCTCGCCTTTGTCGGTCACGACAGCTTCGGGTAAGGCTGCTTGCACCTCAGGTTCGCCTTTTTCAGTTACAACTGCTTCGGGTAAGGCTGGTTGAACTTCAGGTTCGCCTTTTTCAGTTACAACTGCTTCTGATAAGGCTGGTTGAACCTCAGGTTCTCCCTTTTCAGTTACTACAGCTTCGGGTAGGGCTTGTTGCACCTCAGGTTCGCCTTTTTCAGTTACTACAGCTTCTGATAAGGCTGCTTGAACCTCAGGTTCTCCCTTTTCAGTGACTACAGCTGCTGGTAATTCTGGCTGAACTGCAGGTTCAACCTTTTCTGTGACTACAGCTTCGGGTAAGGCTGGTTGAACTTCAGGTTCGCCTTTTTCAGTTACAACTGCTTCTGATAAGGCTGGTTGAACCTCAGGTTCTCCCTTTTCAGTGACTACAGCTGCTGGTAATTCTGGCTGAACTGCAGGTTCAACCTTTTCAGTGACTACTGCTTCGGGTAAGGCTGGTTGAACTTCAGGTTCGCCTTTGTCTGTCACGACTGCTTCTGGTAACGCTGGCTGAACTGCGGGTTCCCCCTTTTCAGTTACAACTGCTTCTGGTAAAGCTGTTGTAACTTCGGGTTCGCCTTTGTCTGTCATAACTTTGGATTGTTCAACTAGCGAAACCGATGAAACCGTTCTCTCATCAAATTCCAAGTAACCAACATATCTGTAACCAGAAATTTGCAACACACCATCACGTCCAGACTCATGGATGTTAGCATTCAAATTAAGTGCTGAAGTAGTTGATAGTGTAACTAAACCTGTCGCCCCTACAATCAAAAATGTAGCTATTTTTTTATTTCTCTTATCTTTTGTAATAACTACAACAAGACTACCGATGGTCAATAAACCCAATACAGTCATAATAGATTGTGATTGACCAGTATTTGGTAGTGCGTCTTTCTCATAAACCAAAGCATATGATTCTTTTGATTCGTCAGGTCTACCTTGTTTGAGTTGATCACGTTCAGTTTGTGTCAAATTACTATAATCCAAGTAATGATAAGTCGATGCACCAACAACTGACGGTGCAAATAAAAGACTCCCCAAGAATACCGAACCAACAATACCCTTTATTTTCCGAATGGAAAATCTATCTTTTTTTAATAATGACAATTGTAATCCTCTACCTTTACTTTTTATTTCCTAATAGCAAATACTATTTTTTATTCTCAAAAATTGAATTTCTAAAATCATCGGTTTGATCAAGATAGGCTTTAAAGATTGCCTGTTTAAGTTTATGAACTCTACTTCTTTCTGGATATATATTCACAAGATAATCCTCAGCATCTTCATTGACAGCAGTAGTTATCATTCTTTGAAGATCTTCTATATTTTTTATTGTCACTCTATCTTTTCTGAACCAACTTCCATTTGGGTTATCGAAGCTAATGCTCATTAATTTATTAAATTTAGCTTTTCGTTCTTCATACATTGCTTTTTTGAAATCAACCCATGATTTATATTCATTATTAAACACTTTTTGAAGTACTAACTCATCAGTTACATTACCGATTACTTTACCATATGATGTAATAACATCACCATTGGCTTTTGCTTCTTCCGCATATTGATTAGAAATATATGGTACCATTCCATCTTTAAATCCTTTTGCAGCTAACAATTCAAACGCCATACGACGACCCATTAAATCACCCGGAGTTCCTTTATCATTACTTAGAGCAGAATATATTGGTGAGAATAGTTTAATTGTATAATATCCATTTCGTTTAAAAGTATTGTCATTTCCATTTTCGTATCCTCTTCTTGTAATAACATCATTTTCAATTAAACTATTAAATGAGGTTAATTTGTTAAGTTCACTAGTATTTAAATAACGAATAACATTGGTTGCATAAACTCTACTTCCGTCTGGATCTGTTTCAAATTTATTTTCTATTCTTCTCAACAACTCATTTTTCTTAGAAATATCTAATTTAACAACTGCATTACCTTCTAGATATTCTAGCATATAAATTACATCAAACATATTATGCATATATTTTTGTAAATCTTCTGCATTATTAAATCGTTTTGTAGGATCTTTCACCTGAAGTCTAGTTAGATCTTCTGATTTTTCATATTTCAATATAGAGTTAATCGTAATAGTAGGATCATTTGGATGATCAGGAGCTTGTAACAATCCTTTAGCATAAAACTCTGGTCCAAGTCCATTTCTTCTTCCATATCCTCCTAGATAAATTTCTCTATCTGAGTTATGCGTCATTTCGTGTGTATAAGTTACCGCACCATCTTTATCAAGCATACGATACGCCATATAATAGAATGCATCCCCTGTAGCGTATGCTCCATTAGAATTATGGACAACATTATTTCCCGCTGGGCCGAAGAAATGTTTTATCGCTGGATGATTAGTTTCAAAATTAGCTTCTTGTAACCTATTATCTTCATCATTTCCAAATCTAAATGCATCATAGACTAGAACACTTCTATATAATTTTTCTTTATTTTTATCATCTAGTATTTTATACCAGTAATCATAGTGATCTCTAAATCTAGCTGCCGCTTCTTTTGCTTTTGTCTCAACATAGTTATTTAAATTAGTTCCTGCTGGATGTTCTTTACTTCTATATCTATCATAAGCTCCAAATCCTATAGTCGAAATGTTCGCTATAATAAACACCGATTTTTCAGGTAATGTTAATAGCGGCAAGACCATACTTGGGTATTTCCAAGATGGGCTAGTTAATCTATCATATACTCCAATTGAATATGGACTACCAGCTATTGATTGCTTATCACTTACCTCTTTAATTGTAGATTTTTCTTCTACTATATAAGCTTTAGTTTGTTCTTTAAACCACTCATTATTTGTTTTATCTGGTACAAAAGCTTTTCTATATTTTTCCAAAGCATCAAATAAATTATTAGTTTTATAATTTTTCGCTAATAAAACGTTATAAGTTATAACATTATTTTTCGCTAGTAAATTATTATATCCAGATTTACCTAATTCGATAACATTATCTAACGTCGAACTATTTGATTTACCGAAGAAATCCAAGTGATACATAACTAAATCTTTTGCTTTTGTTTCACCATATTTAAAATTGTACCAACGCTCTAAGTATGTTAATCCTAGAAGTAAGGCTTCTTTATTATTTTTTATTTTCTCAATTACATAATTATCTATTACCTTATTGTTATTTTCCACTATTGCAGCATCCGCAGTAAGTAGTTTCGTTAAACTATCTCTCAAATTATCTTTTGTAGTATTGAATTGTTCTTCTAAATATAGTTCTGTTAAACTAACATCATTTGAAACATCTAATACTTTTCTAATTTCCTTTGATTTATATTCTACACTATTTAATGCTGGTAATACTTCATCTAAAATATTATTATAATTGCGAAGTAATGTATTCGGTGTGTAAATTAATTCTGTATCGCCTATTCTATACTCTGCTACATTTGAAAAATCACTTTGATAATTTACATTAAGTTTCTCTGATGTATTGTCTGCGTAATATAGTAATAATTTATTTATACTTGATTTGTATTTGTTAATATCACTAATTACTTCATTATCTTTCATTGGAACAACTGATAATAATTCTTTATTATAAAGATTACTACTTGACTCTACTAAATTTCCGTACTTAACTATTGTTTCTCTATTATAAAACGGTAATAGTTTTTCTATATTTTTATATACTTTTTCTTTTGATGAAACGGCATTTTCAAGATTTCTATAGTCAGTTACATATCTAGAAGAGAAATTAAAATCTTCTGTTTTAATAGTATTTTTAGATACAAAAGCAGCTTTTTTCTCTCTAATCTGTGCGTCTTCTAATACTTCTCCTCTTTGAACAGTAGAATCCTTAGTTAAGATTTCATCATCTTCTGCTACTACGTTCACAACTTTATTATTTTTGTTGCTATATGTGCCATTTACTTTTATACCATTAAAATTATCACCCGCAATAGCATTACCATTCGTTACATTAACGTCGCTTAATACGTTTGTAAGGTTACCCGAGTTACTTACTTCTGAAGAATCTCTATCCCAAAGATTACCTACAACTCCACCAACTTTACCAAAACGCTGCACATTATTTAGATTCCCTTCAGCATAACTATTTCTAATTAGTGCACTCTTATCTACTGCTCCAGCTATCCCACCAACAACTTGGTCTCCAGTATTGGCATTTGTCGCCATATCAATAGACGCAATCGACTTGTCTATTAATGCTCCCGAACCAGAAAGTTTACCTACTAAACCTCCGATTTGATAACTAGCAACTGTTTTATATGTATTAGTTATTCTGCCTGTATAGCTACTGTTAGAAATAGTAGAATTATTAACTTGTGATACTAATCCTCCTATTCCATGTTCACCAGCTATCGCTCCATCAGCATGAACATTACTAATTGCAGTTCTATTTTTCGCTTCTTTTGCAAGTGTTGCAGCATCTTCTTTTGCTGAAATATTGGCATCTTTTATTGAAAGATCTTTTACTGTAGCGCTATTTAGCACATTAAACAGTGGTTTTTTCAGGTTATATATAGCGTAATACTTATTATTATTTTGCCCTATTAATGTTCCATGAAATTCATTTTTCACATAACTTTCTTGACCATCTGGAAGTTCAAGTTCACGAGCATCCATAGTTGCACCTAAACGGAATGTGCCATTAGGAGTGTTATTCATTGCATCTACTAAATTTTTAAATGATGTATAGACACCAGTTTCACTTTGCTGAGTTTTTGGTAAATAGTAAGTATAATTTTCTAATACATTATTATTTTCATGATGTATCAGATTATTTGCACTTGCTACTATTTTATAAACAGCTCTATTATCTTTATTATCATTAGTAATGCTTGTAACTGGTAGCATCACATCTTTAAAATTCTCTGATTTAACTTTCATGAAGTAATTTTGTGGGTCATTTGGTGCAGAATCTAATGAAGTTACATGACGATACTTATCACCTTCTTTTGAATATAGTTCTACAGAAGATATATTTCTAAGCTCTAATTTCTTATTAACGTCTTCTTCTTTAACATCGTCTTTTTTCTCATCTTTATGACGTTCTAGTGCATCATATGTCGGAGTAATTTCTTTACCATTTATAATACTTCTAATCCAGTCTAATTGTGTTGGAGATAATATTAATCCTCCTGAACGGTTCTTAGCACCATTTTGGTGTACACCAATGACTTCACCGTTAGTATTAAATATTCCTCCACCACTCATACCAGGTTTTCCACCTTGATATTGAACACCGTAGGTATTATTCGCATATTTTTGTTCCATTTCAACTGTAGCATCTTTTAAGTGCGTATATTCCCCACCTGGATATCCATAGACATTTAGTTTGTCATGAATATTTACTTTCGAGTAATTTTCTACTAGATTTACATGTTTTCTTTCTAAAGATTGTGGTAATTTAATCACTGCTAAATCATAGATAAATCCTTTTGGATAATCTTTTTGATTATAAAAATGAATATCCTCTGAAGTAAATGAACCTTTTTGTCCATCAGGTGTTACCCATTCATATGTATTTTTAGACTTTTCTCCTCTAAATTCACCCGTGCTGTTATCTGAAGAATTATTAATGAAATTGTGTGCTACTGTCAATAATACATTAGGTGCTATAAATGTAGCTGAACCAGTTCCAGATAACGCTTGATTACCTTTAACAAAATTCATTCTAAGTAGTGCACTGGCATTTTTTTGAACATTATTCGTTTCTGTTGTATTGTTAGTTTCTTCAGAAGGTTTTGTACTTTCTGATTTCAGCGGCTCGATTTTCCCAGTATATTCTTGAAGTGGGGCTACCTGTTCAGGTTCACCTTTATCACTTACTACTGCTTCTGGTAACTCTGGCTGAATTGCAGGCTTGCCTTTGTCGGTTACTACTGCTTCTGGTAAAGCTGGTTGAACTTCAGGCTCACCTTTGTCAGTAACAACAGCTTCAGGTAATGCAGGATGAACTTCGGCTTCACCTTTGTCAGTAACGACTGCTTCTGGTAAATCTGACTGGACTGCAGGCTCGCCTTTTTCAGTAACAACAGCTGCGGGTAATTCAGGTTGGACTTCTGGTGTGCCTTTGTTGGTTACTACAGCTTCTG
>NZ_JASHFB010000019.1:0-21212 GCF_047462815.1 Streptococcus mitis | reverse complement strand
TAGGAAAAGACAAAGCTAAAGCGGCAGTAGATGCAGCATTGGCAGAAAAAGACAAAGCGATCGACGCTAACGACAAACTTTCAGATGCAGAAAAATCAGCAGCGAAAGAAGAAGCTAAGAAAGCAGCGGACGAAGCTAAGAAAGCAATCGATGCAGCAACTGACCAAGCTGGAGTAGACGCAAAAGAGGCTGAAGGAAAAGCAGAAATCGCTAAAGTAACACCAGCACCAGCGGTAGAAGTAGGAAAATCAGCAGCGAAAGCGGAAATCGAAAAAGCAGCAAAAGCCAAAGAAGCAGCGATCGATGCCAACGACAAACTTTCAGATGCAGAAAAAGCAGCGGCAAAAGCACAAGTAGCAGCTGAAGCTAAGAAAGCAATCGAAGCAATAGAAAAAGCTACAACGGAAGCAGAAGTAGAAGCAGCGAAAGAAGCAGGAAAAGCAGAAATCGCTAAAGTAGCACCAGCAACAACAGATTACAAGGCTAAAGCCAAAGCAGAAGTAGAAGCTGAATTAGCTAAGAAATTAGCTGAACTTGAAAATGCAACTGATTTAACAGAAGCAGAAAAAGCAGCGGCAAAAGCACAAGTAGTCAACAAAGCTAAGGAAGCAATTGAAGCGATTCAAAAAGCAGCCACAGAAGCAGATGTAGACCAAGCGATTCGTAACTTTGTTTACCGTATTTCAGCAGTTATTCGTGAGCAAGAAGAATATGATTTATCAAAATTGTTTGTAAATGGTTCTGTAACTGTTAAGCAAGGTGAATCTTTAACAGATAAAGATGTTTTATCAAAACTAAACTTACCAAGCGGTGTAGAAATTGTTAAGGTTGAAAAACCTACAACATCAGCATTAGGTACAGTGATGGCTAAAGTAACAGTTAAATTAGCAGATGGAAGCGTAGAAGAAATTAACGTACCTGTTGAAGTTATTGTTTCACAAAATCATGGAAATGAAGGAAATGGAGCAAATAACGGAGCTAATAACACTGAAGCCAAAGTTAATAAAGCTAAGTTAGAAGGTGCTATCCATCAATTAGATGAATTGATCATTAAAGAATCAGCTAAGCTTGATGCAGAAACTGCAAAAGAAGCGAATACATTATTATCAGATGCTAAGAAAGTATTTGCCAATGCAGACGCAACTCAAGCAGAAGTGGATGCAATGGTTAAACGTATCGAAGACTTCATGGCGAAAGTTGCTCCATCAACGGATCATGCAAATACAGCTAACGATCAATCTGCTCAAACACCAGCTGTAGCTCCAGCTACTACTCAAGCAGCATCTAATGCTAGCCAAACAGTATCAGCACAAGCAAATGCGCGTAAAGCGGCTAAAGAATTGCCAAATACAGGTACAGTGGATTCTACTGTAGCTATGGTAGCAGCTGCCGCAAGTGCATTACTTGGTCTCGGTCTTGCAGGACGTCGTCGTAAAGAAGACGAAGAAGCTTAATTGGTAGATTGTTTGATAAACATCAGATAATAAATCCGATTTTCAAAGCTTAAGCAAGTACCTCTCGTAAGAAAATCTCCTAGCAGAAAAGCCTGCTAGGAGATTTTTGATACAGGTAAATTGAGTAGTGAATCTAAATCCTAAATTTCATGGAATTTCATGAGGTAATGAGAGGTTTAAGCCAACTTGATTTCAAAAAATTTTTAGGTTTAGGAATGACTATTCATATAGAGATAGGTAATTCTTCAAAGATGGTAGTCATATAGAGGACGATAGTTGTTAAGTAATGTTTTAATTGATAATAGTTGTTATTTGATGATGTTTTATGTCAAAGTAAATAGATAAGATTTTTATTTTTGACAAATGAGAACATATGAAGTAATGATTTTTAGGGGAAAGCTATTTGGAATAAAGGAGTTGCTCAAATAACAATTCAGGATCAAAAATAGACAGTTGAGGATCGGAGGTGATAAATTGAGTTTTCTACTGTATAATGGATTTATCACTAAAAACGCTCCAGGCCATATTTTACACAGCAATAGTCTTCTAAAAATGGACAGAAATCATTGTAAAGGCTGTCAAAAAGGAGTATAATGAGTGCAAGACATTTTGGAGGTGAAAGATGCTAGAAGTAAGAAGTCTAGAGAAAAGTTTTGGATCCAAGCAGGTTTTGTTTGGTATTGACTTTCAAGCGCGACCAGGTCGTATTTTGGGACTAGTCGGGAAAAATGGTGCTGGGAAGACAACGATTTTCCACAGTATTTTGAAGTTTTTAGAATATCAAGGAGAAATTAGTCTGGATGGTCAGGATATTCGTCAGGAGACCTATGCTCGGATTGGCTATCTGCCTGAAGAACGCAGTCTCATGCCTAAATTGACAGTTCTTGAACAAGTTCGTTATTTGGCGACGCTAAAAGGCATGGATGCCAAGGAGGTCAAGGAAAAACTCCCTCAATGGATGAAGAGGTTGGAAGTGAAAGGGAAGCTGACTGATAAAATCAAGAGTCTGTCAAAAGGAAATCAGCAGAAGATTCAGCTCATTATTACTCTGATTCATGAACCAGACTTGATTATCTTGGATGAGCCTTTCAGTGGATTGGACCCAGTCAATACAGAATTGCTCAAGCAAGTCATTTTTCAGGAAAAAGAGCGCGGAGCAACCATTATTTTCTCTGATCATGTCATGACCAATGTCGAGGAACTTTGTGACGATATTCTGATGATTCGAGATGGCCGTGTGGTTTTGCATGGACCAGTCCAGGATGTCCGTAATCAATACGGGAAAACACGTCTCTTTGTTTCAAGTGAACGAAGCAAGGAAGAATTGGAAAACCTTCCTCATGTCAAGCAGGTGAGCTTGACCAAACAAGGCAGTTGGAAATTGATCTTGGAGGACGAGAGTGCCGGAAGAGAACTCTTCCCAATCTTGACTCAGGGGCAATATATCGCAACCTTTGACCAACAAGCGCCAACAATCGATGAAATCTTTAAACTAGAATCAGGGGTGGAAGTATGAGAAATATGTGGGTTGTAATCAAGGAAACATATCTTCGACATGTCAAATCGTGGAGTTTCTTCTTTATGGTGATTTCACCATTCTTGTTTATCGGTCTCTCTGGAGGAATTGGCTATCTCCAAGGCTCTTCAATGGCTAAAAATGATAAAGTGGCAGTAGTGACAACAGTGCCGTCTGTAGCAGAAGGACTGAAGAATGTAAATGGTGTTAACTTTGACTATAAAGACGAAGCAAGTGCCAAAGAAGCGATTAAAGATGAAAAATTAAAAGGCTATCTGACTATTGATCAAGAAGATAGTATTCTAAAGGCAGTTTATCACGGTGAAACTTCCCTTGAGATTGCTATTAAGCTAGGAGTAACGAGCAAGTTAAATGAACTTCAAGATCAACTCAATCGTTCGGCAGCCAATTTGTCACAAGAACAGGAAAAACGCTTGGAACAAACAGTTAACTTTACGGAGAAAATTGATGAATCTAAGGAAAATAAAAAAATGATTCAAACCTTTGCGGCCGCAGGGCTTGGTTTATTCCTTTATATGATTTTGATTACCTATGCGGGTGTAACTGCTCAGGAAGTGGCTAGCGAGAAAGGAACCAAAATTATGGAGGTGGTCTTCTCTAGTATCCGAGCTAGTCATTATTTCTACGCTCGCATGCTGGCTCTGCTTCTTGTGATTTTGACCCATATTGGCATTTACGTCGTGGGTGGACTTGCTGCCATTCTTCTCTTTAAAGACCTACCAATCTTGGCACAATCTGGTATTTTAAACCATATAGGAGAGGCTTTCTCGCTCAACACCTTATTGTTTGTCTTGGTTAGCCTCTTTATGTACGTTGTTTTAGCAGCCTTCCTAGGTTCTATGGTTTCTCGTCCTGAGGACTCAGGAAAAGCCTTGTCGCCTTTGATGATTTTGATTATAGGTGGTTTTTTTGGAGTGACAGCTCTAGGTGCAACTGGTGACAATCTCATCTTGAAGATTGGTTCTTATATTCCCTTTATTTCGACCTTCTTTATGCCATTTAGAACCATTAATGGCTATGCAGGGGGAGTAGAAGCATGGATTTCACTTGCTATTACAGTGATTTTTGCGGTGGTAGCAACAGGATTTATCGGACGCATGTATGCTAGTCTAGTTCTTCAAACAGATGATTTAGGAATTTGGAAAACCTTTAGACGTGCCTTATCTTATAAATAGAGGAGCCTCGCGAAAGCGAGGTTTTTTAGAGATAAAAAGAGTGGAATTCAGAAAAATATTTTTCATATCTATTGACTTTTAGGGGTGAAATTTGGTATTATAGTAGGCGGTATTGTTTACCCCATTTGAAAGGCCCCGGAACCTTCCAAATACTTTTCGATGGGAAGGAACACCCATCACCGTAAACAAAAATCGAACTATATATAGGAGAAATCATGAACAAAACAACATTTATGGCTAAACCAGGCCAAGTTGAACGTAAATGGTACGTAGTTGACGCAACTGATGTACCACTTGGACGTCTTTCTGCAGTAGTTGCTAGCGTACTTCGCGGAAAAAACAAACCAACATTTACACCACACACTGATACAGGTGACTTTGTGATTGTTATCAATGCTGAAAAAGTTAAATTGACTGGTAAAAAAGCAACTGATAAAATCTACTACACTCACTCAAACCACCCAGGTGGATTGAAACAAATCTCTGCAGGTGAACTTCGTTCTAAAAATGCAGTACGTTTGATCGAGAAATCAGTTAAAGGTATGCTTCCGCACAATACACTTGGACGCGCTCAAGGTATGAAGTTGAAAGTATTTGTTGGAGCTGAGCACACTCACGCTGCACAACAACCAGAAGTTCTTGATATTTCAGGACTTATCTAAGGAAAGGAACAATAAAGTATGTCACAAGCACAATATGCAGGTACTGGACGTCGTAAAAACGCTGTTGCACGCGTTCGCCTTGTTCCAGGAACTGGTAAAATCACTGTTAACAAAAAAGATGTTGAAGAGTACATCCCACACGCTGACCTTCGTCTTGTAATCAACCAACCATTCGCAGTTACTTCAACTGCAGGTTCATACGACGTTTTCGTTAACGTTGTAGGTGGTGGATACGCTGGTCAATCAGGAGCTATCCGTCACGGTATCGCTCGTGCCCTTCTTCAAGTAGACCCAGACTTCCGCGATTCATTGAAACGCGCAGGACTTCTTACACGTGACTCACGTAAAGTTGAACGTAAGAAACCAGGTCTTAAGAAAGCTCGTAAAGCTAGCCAGTTCTCAAAACGTTAATCAATACGATTATATCAACGTTTCAAAGCACTTTGCAAAGATTTTGCAAAGTGCTTTTTTGTCGATTTTTGAGCTAGAATAGCTTTGTGATAACCTTCTGATAACCTCTTCTAAATTTTAAAAATCATGATTTATTTTGCTTTATTGAGATAATCTGCAAATTTGTCAATAGAGTTTTTCTCACCAGTTTTTGTAGTGTGAGTATAGACATCTAATGTCATCTGACTGCTTGCGTGGCCAAGTCGTTTTGATGTATTAGAAGGGTCGATTCCAATTTCAGACATAAGTGTTGCATGTGTATGTCTGAACCCATGTGGGCTAATTGGTTTTAATTTATGCTTTTTAATGATTCGATTCAGTACGTTATTAATGTAGTCAGCATGAAGGGGCTCAATTTTGTCATTGCTTGATATGTAAGAGAACATATATTCGTTACTAATATTCAGCTTTGTAAGAGGCAACTGAGATTGTTCTTTTAGATAGAAATTTCTCCATTGTTTAATAATATCGATTGTCTCATCATCAAGATAGATTGTGCGAACTGAAGATTCATTCTTTGTGCTCTTTTCAATCGCTTTACCGTCAATTCTTCCTAGACTTTTATCTATGTTTAAGAGATTGCTATCAAAGTCAATATCAGCCCATTTTAAAGCGTATAACTCTCCTTTTCGTAGTCCACTAAATGCAAGAAGTCTAAATAAAGCAAAATGTTTAAATGACTCAGTTTCTTTCACTATATCAAGGAAATGATGTAATTCCTCCAGTGACCAAAAATTATCTGATCTTGTCTTTTTGATTTTAGGCATGATAACATTCTTCATTGGATTGCGATCAATGTAGTTCATATTGATTGCAAAATTAAAAATTTTTGAGGTATAGGATTTTATCTGCTTGATATTTTTGAAAGTCTGAGATTTTTGTGTAATAAAATTTTGACAGTCTAAAGGACTGATTTGGTCAACAAATTTATCGCCAAATACTGGTAGAATATGTATTCGATAGATATTCTTTGTTTGGGAAGAAGTTGTTTCTTCAACGGTACCAACATAGGCCTTAAACCATTCTTGATAAAGTTCTTTATAAGTGACTTTGGGATTAGGTTTATCGGTATTTACTGTAGGGGCGACGACACCAGCTTCTAAACGAGCTTCGTACAATTTTGCCTCTTTTTTGGTTTTGAATCCTCTCTTTAAGTGCCTTTTTTTCTTTCCATAAGCATCTAAGCCAATGTAAAAGCTGACATAGTATAGGATTCCTTTTTTTGTTTTGTATTTGTGTATAGACATTTTTTCTCCGTATCTAAGTTTTCGGAGCTTATGTAATTGAGAAATGAGTGTCTATCTATTTTTTCTATCTTCTTGGCGGATAGCGTATTCGTCTGTTTTAATCCAGCTCTGCCAAACTTTAGAATCTTTATTTTGGTGATTCATATAATCTATAAACTCAGACATAAAACGTTTGTTTTTCTCAGCTAGATATTCTGAGAATATATGACGAAATTCATCTGAAAAACTATCATCAAGTGGTAGTGTTAATGCCCTTTCGCCAAATTCGATGCTCTTCTTTAACTTCTCCATATCGCTTTTAAAAGGTGTCACAGAACCAATTTTAGATGTTTTGAAACTATCTGTAACAATTTTAAGATTTGATGGAGCGTGTGGGTTGCTATCAAGTCCCATAATGTAAGCGACGGAAACATTAAAGTATTTTGCCAATTTTTCAGCATTATCTTTTTTAGGTTTGCGGATTCCTTGATTGTATCCAGAAAGTGTAGGATAGGCTATATTTGTAGCTTCGCTAATTTCTGTCAATTTTTTTCCGCTATTTTCTATCAGTTTAGTAATATGATTCGTCATAAGAACCTCCTTTTTATCATTATAACACATTTTATTCTTTTTGAATAAAAAAGCTTGACAAAAATTCAAAAAGGATATATAATTCAAAATGAATAACAAATTAAATGGTTTCGGAGCTTATTTAATTTAGAAATGAGGTGTGAATTTATGTCGGAAACTACTTTAGTTGTCCAGCTTCCTAAAGAATTAGAGAAGCAATTACGTGCTCACTATGATGAGATGATTTCAAATGCTGTAGCAAGAGTATTTGAAGATAAAGAACTTTATAAACCTATGGTTCGTATGTCAGGTTTGTCTAGGTGGTTAGATGTATCTACGACAACAATCCAAAAATGGACGAAAGAAGGAATGCCAACCATGGTGATTGATGGAGTGACTTTATACGATAAAAGAGCAGTAACACGATGGTTGAAGCAATATGAAAGATAGGTACTCGTATGAATGGTGTTCAGTGGATCAAGATAACAACAGATATATTTGATGATGAAAAAATTCAATTAATAGAATCAATGCCAGAAGGAGATACGCTTATTGTAATATGGTTCAAAATTCTGGTACTTGCAGGAAAGCAAAATAATAGTGGCATACTGAGTTTAGGAAATAAGGTATATTACACAGAAGAAATGCTTTCAACAGTGTTTAGACGAAAAGCTACATCGATAAAATTAGCTCTCAGCATGTTTGAAGAATTTGGCATGATAGAAATCATAGATGGCGCTATTACCATTCCAAAATGGGAGAAACATCAGAATATAGATGGACTAGAAAAGATTAGAAAACAAACTAGGGAACGTGTTGCTCGTCATAGACAAAAACAAAAAGCACTAATTACAGGCGAGCCACAACTCGTTTTAGACTGTAACGTTACAGTAACGGATGAAAATGATAATGTAACGCAAGAGATTAAGAACAAGAGTAAGAATAAGAAAGAGATTGAGAATATACTGGATAATAGTTCTAGAAAGACTGAAACTTATATTCCACCCAAATATTATTCTTTGTTAGAATCCATTTCTTATAAGTACAATGATAGATTTTTGTATCCTAACAATTACACTTTAACACATGCTCAGAAGATGAAGATAGGCGAGTATTTGGCTAGTGGGTATGTAACTAGTGATGAAGTTATTAGCATGATCGAACGGATTCCTGAGGATGCGACTTCTCCTTTAGCGTATTTATTTAAGTCTATGGAAAATTTAAAGCAGGAACGTATGCTGGAGTGCAAAGCTATTGCCCATGAAAATGCCCGAAAGAAGTATATGATAAATGAGTAGATATAGGACTGTTCTAAAGAAATGTTATATCACTGAAGAGCAAAATGAAATAGTGAATAACTTGATTGAAATGACAAACCATCTAAATTTTTCCTCTTATGCTAGGAAAATGTTGTTTAAGAGTTCGCCTATTTATCTTCAATTTGATTTTGAATCTTATCATGACTTTATATTTCAAGTTAGAAGAATTATCAATAACTTACGTCAGTTAGAAAGAATAGCAGAACAAAGTGAGGATTTGGATAATGTAAGGATATTTCACTACTGCGTTGAGCTGATGATAGAATATGAAAAGAAGACAAGTAAACAAGTGAAAGAACTTGTAAAACGACTAAATAAGAAAACGAGGTGATAGGACCATGAGAATAAAATCTGTGTTGAAACAGGTGTTTTTGACGGAAGAAGAAAATAAAAAATTAAATGATTGTATGAGGAAGGAAAATATTCGTAATTTTTCTGAGTTTGCTAGACAAAAATTAATACGAACAGATTTGAACATCCAAAAAGTCTCTTTTGAAGGTTTAGTTCCTTTAACAGAAGAGTTGGAACAAGTCGGAAAGAATATCAATTCTATAGCCCGTCTTGCAACTGTAGTTGGGAGAATAAGCTATGAAAACAAAATGGATATGTCTATTTTGATGCAAAAAATAGTTGATGTGATGGAGGAAAAAGATGTTTATTTTCAAAAGTAATATGGATAAGGATTTTGATCAGATATGTGAATACATATTGAAATTAAAGCGAGCAGAATTATTTCTTCATGGAATTAAACAACAAGATAAAACGAAGGCTCGTTTGTATCATGCGATGCTGGAATACTATGATGCTAACCATAAAAAAGAAAGACATATGAGAATTTTAAAATAAGGAAACGCTGTTAAAAATTTTGCAGCGTTTTTATATATCTTCTTAAAAAATTTGTACACACAAAGTACAGCTAAAGTGATTTTTTTGATCATTTTATCGAAGGGGAGAGATTTCTCATATTATGACTTTGCGAGCTCAGAGTCTGTATACACACTCTCCTAAAATCACCCCCAAAATTTGTATACACATAGTGTATGTACTTTTGAGGTGATTTGAATTTTGGGGAATCCCCAAACCCCTTTAGGTTAAGAGAATAAACTTGTGTTTAATAGGCAGATTAGCGTAAATCTATTAAAAGCATACTCAATACTAGGGTAACTTGATTTTTCCATTTGAAACATTTACAATAAAGTTATGAGTATATGTATTGTATTGAAATTAGCCCTGTAGTTGTCAAACTCACTTTTTATTTATATGCTTAATATTTTGCAAGTTAAGAATTTTTCTTTTGATAAAGGAGATAACGTTCTAATATATACATGCCTATATGATTAGTAATTAAATTTTAAAAATTCAATAAGCGATATAATAGATTATAGGCAAGAATTTTCTATTTCAGTTTCTCAATGCAGCTTTTTAACAGGAGGATAAAATGAGTGTCAAAATTAAAAATATATGGAGTATTTTATTTCTCTTAATTTGTTTATCGACAACGGGAATTGGAAAACAGCAAGTAAAGAACATATTATTTTTATATAGAATTCTTTTTGGTAGTGATATTCCTCTCGAATTCATTTTTGTATTGTACAGATTCTTAATAATAATATTTATTATAATTTCTGCCATCATGCTATTTATCTTTATATGTGAAAAATTTAAACGCAGATCAATAGTAGAGGTAGATTTAGAATTTAAACAAATAATTGAGAATGAACAACTAAGGAATATTTGGGTTTTAGGACCGTGGGGGAGTGGTAAAACAAAATTTGTTAAGACGTCACTAGAGCAACTAGGGAAAAAATATTTTTATATTTCCTTATTTGGTTTAAGTACTAGAAAAGATATTGTACAAGAAATAAATGAGCAAGTTACTCAGGCTTCTAAATTTTCATTAATAATTGAATTACCTGTTATAGGATACTTATTCAAGTGGTTATTTCAAATAAATGGCCTATCATTATTAAGAAATTTTAACAAGAATTGGATTGTTGTGTTAGATGACTTTGAGAGAGTTTCGAAAGTGTATAGAGAAAGGAAAGATATCTCTAATACCGATAATCAACTGAAAGAGAGTTTTAATGAAATTGAACTCAACTCTTATAATGATGTTCTTGGTGTTATTGATTATCTCCAACAATCGTTTAACTGTAAGATTCTGGTAATTTCATCTGGTGAATCTATATCAGAATTATTAGAGGAAGTTGTTATTCCAAAATTTCATCCCTATCAGTATCAAATTAAATTCAATCCTAGAATAATTAAAGATTTTCCGCAATTGTTTTTTAAAAAGAATAACTTACAAGAAATTAAACTATTCTCAGAAATATTTTCAAATGTATGGGAAAGAAGATTAGAGATAACACCATTAACTAATTATAGACCTATTATTCATGAGTTAAGTTTTTTAAGTGATGAACTAGATATCAGATTTAAAATATCGTATGTACTCAGTAGGCTTGTTGATTGTTGGGGAATAAAGATTCCTTCAGGGAGTATGATACCCTTTCATTTTTTAGTAAATAGAATAAAATGAAAAGATAGTGAAACAATTAAATATAATTTTCTTAAGAGGATGATTAAAAATAGTAAATTTGATAATGGTCTTCCTTATTACGTCCCAGAGAATAGTAAAGAAAAGGTAGCTACTAAATTTGAAGTTCAGGAAGTTCTAGTTTATTTATATATGGGGTTGGGGAGTTCTGCTAGTATAATTCCAAATGACTATGTATTTGACGATTCCGAAATTCTTTTGTTAACAAGTCAAAATCCTATGATGTCTATACAGGGGCGTGAAATAAGAGACTGGGTATCAGAAAACTACATCAAATACAAATATACTAATCCTACGATGTCATACAAGAATATTTTAACGTTTAAACATCAAAAAAATGGAAAGAAATTTATCAAGCATCCGTTGCAAATAATTTTGTGAGAGATAATAATTTGGATATTATACCAGAACTTACGGGTATAATCATTAAGGTCTTAGAAAGATTTGAATTTCTAACAGAAAATTTGGATAAATTAGAAGATGTTTTGAATACTGATTATGTATGTAGGACACTATTAACTGAAAATTTAGAAGAGTCGTTAATAGCTTCTAGAATTTTGTATCGGTTTTTATCTCAAGAGTATAAAATATCTGGCAATATGTCATTGTATTTAATAACTAATTATTTAAAGTATAAAAGACAGATTAGTTTAGTTTTTGATGAACAAGATTTGCTTATGCCAGTAATTATTGATAATACATCAAAGATAAATAGTTTTAAGAATTCTAGTCAATATGTCTTTGATGAGTTGTTGATAAAATTAAGAAATAATAACTATTTCAATCAGAAATATAAAGATGAAAAAATATTAGATGATAAAGATTTTACTCTCTATAAAGAACATGCATTGTTCATTGTTACATTTTTGGAGACAGAAGATAAAATAAATGGTAAATACGCTAAGGAATATATAAGGGAATTCATATCGAATAATAGAGATGAGAGGGTAGAATTATTAACTCCATTAGTTAAAATGGCAATTGAGTATGAAGGACAATGGAATAAGCGTACAAAACCTATTGATGAAACACCAATTTTTGAGGATGATGAACTAATTGATGTTGAGTATTGTTATGAATCGTTAAGTAAGAGATACGATCGATGGATTAAAATTTTAAATGAATTTGCTAACCATATAAAATAAATGTACCTATTGAGTTTTATGAAATCATAGATACTGATTGACTTAATTTGATAAATGGAGAAATAAAAAATAGGCTTACCATCTAAATGTAGCCTATTTTGTTTTTTAATTGTAATTAGTTTGAATTTATTGCTTCCATAACCTTTAGAGCTACCGCTTTAGCTAGTAAAGGAGGGACAGCGTTCCCAACTTGTGTAAATTGTGGAGTCTCTTGAGAACGTTTATCACCACCAGTTGTTCTTTTGCCGAGAAATTCAAAACTATCATCAAAAGATTGTAACCGAGCCATTTCTCGAACAGTCAGTACTCTGTCGAAGTAAGGATGAATATAATCATCGGGTAAAGTAACAATAGTAGGTGAAACAGTTTCGGGATTAAGTCTTGTTCGAATTGATTTTCTAGTTAAGATTGCTTCTCCAATTTTATCCGAAATTTCACCTTTAACAAGTAGATTATGAAATGTGTCTGAATTGTATTCTTGATTCAATAGCGGATATACTTTTTCCCAAAAAATAGTTGCATTTTCAATACTAGTATTAAGTCGATTTGCAAGTGATTTTAGAACATTTTTGAATTCAGATTTATTATTTGTTAAGCTAGATAGAATAGCTAATTGACGATTGGAAAAGTGTAACCAGCGATTAGTGTTGAATCTTTTGTCAAATAAATTTAAATTTAAGAGTGTATCATGTATAACTTGAGAATTAACATCTAGATTAACTTGAAAGAGGCTCTCATTAAATAGCTCTGGACAAGTATCACGGAGGTTGATTCCTTCTTCCTTAAGACGATTCATTACAGCACGTGTATTTTCTCCAGGTTGATACAAAGAAAATCTCTGAGACACAATTATATCGTGTTTGGACTCCTCCATATTTGTGATATGTTTTCTTGAGATAGTGGTACCTGTTACTGTGGGAGTTTCTCCTTTGATTCTATGGTTGGCAAAGTCAGATAAATCCCTTTTACAGTCACTGTATAAACCATCTAAAGCCTGTTTTACAGTTACTTCAGGTGTGTCATTTCGGTCAGGATATTCAATTGGATGGACATCATTTCTGTATGCTAAGAATACTACTCGATTGCGTTGTTGAGGGACAGCAAAATCAGCTGAATTTAAGACTTGGACATCAAGTAGGATATAGCCGAGTTCATTTAGTTCTTCTTCTAGAATTTCTTTCACCAATCTTTGCCCTAAATACGATTCATCTCTAACTACGCTAGGAAAATCTAACATTTGCATGTCAAGAATACCAGTTACATTCTCCATTACAACATATTTTGGACAAATATCTCGAATAATTCGTAGATACTCATGAAAGAGCATGTTTCTAGGATCGCTTGCGTCTCTTTTACCGAGACGACTGAAACCTTGACAAGGTGGACCACCAAAAATGACATCCACATCTCCAGGCTTGAAGATATGGCCATAACGTAATTTATTGATTGTTTCAAAAATACGCTCTGATGTTAGTTCTTTAATATCTGCTAGTTCAAAATGTGTGTCAATTCCTTCTTTTATACCAAGTTGTTTATGTCGATTGACGTAAGTTTCTTGAACCATGGGACTTCTATCACTTGAAAAAAGAATATTGAAACCGGCCTGCAAGATACCTTCACTAAATCCACCAGCACCGCAGAACAAATCTATTGCATATGGCATTATTTAACTTCTCACTTTCTTTCTAATATTATATCAAAAATTAGTTATCAAGTCCAGGGTGAACTATTAAGTTATCACTGTACTTATATATTCGAAAAATAGGATTAATTGTAGATAAGGATTTTTATTAGAATCTGTTAAATAGATGATATAATTCATATTTTTGTACCATAAAAAAGACAACTTAACCGAATGTAAAATGTTTTAAAATTGGTAAAATGTAGTCACAAATCACCTGAGGTATATACATGGAAATTGCTATACAAAATCTTAATCGAATTAGATATGCAAAGAGTCTAACTTATAACGAACTAGCTAAAATGACAGGATATTCAAAAAATTCAATTCAGAAACTATTTTCCTATAGGAATGTAAGTAAATGCCGTTTGGATATCGTTGTTGCGGTTTGTATGGCGTTAGATATTGACTTTCCATCGATATTTAAAAGAGGAGTTGTAGATACCGACAGTCAGAAGCCACTTCCTTATAAAAAATTTGAGAAAAAATCGAGTACAGAATTTTATTTGAATAATTTTGTTAATAGAGTACGTTTTCTAAATAGTAATGGAACAAATTATTCTATAAAAACAATAAGTGGGGTGAGTGAATCAACAATCAGTGATTTATTGAATTCTAAAACGAAAAATCCTAGGTTAGAAACCTTATTAAAAATAGCGAAAGGACTAGATGTTTCAGTGGATGAAATATTTAGATAGGTATTAATATGTTGTTTGAACCATACCAAGATGAACTTGAAGTTATTGAACGAATTCACAAGTATAATGAAAAAGAATATACAATTATTAGATTAACAAAGACGATGCTGGACAAAGGTATAATCGACGCAAATGTATTTGTTCAAGATATTTTGAAAAAATATAGTTTGATGGATTATTCAGAACTTGATAAAGGTGATAAAAAGAAACTTCCTTCAAGGTTGTATGTTGGAGATAATGAATTTCAAACTGTAATGTCTTGTTATAGGGCTAAAACTCGTGGAGATGAGAGATTTTGGATATGCGGTGCTTCATTTAAGAAACATTTTTTAACAGGTGATTTAGTCTATATAACTTCAAATCCAAGTAATAATAGTGTAATTGTCATAAATGTTACTAGAGGAGTACTAAGTGACGATACTCTAATACAAATCTTTGGTAATGATAAGATTAAAGATGCTCTATCAAGGTTGATTCCAAAAGTAAGGGAGATTGCCTCTAAAGGATACCATCCGAATTCAAAAGGAGCAGGTAAAGTAGTTCCTAAAGATGCAGGAGATACACTTGAAAAGTTACTTTCAATTGAGACTAATAATAGTCCAAAGGCTGATTTTGAAGGATTAGTTGAACTAAAATCAAAAACAGCCAAAACTTTGGATACATTATTTACTTTACGTCCAAAATTTGATGGCACACCAGTTGCTGATTTTGAACCTAACGATCGTAGTCGTGTTTCTGCATTTGCGAGATTATATGGTTATGAATCTGATAAGCATCCAGACATGAATAGTCTTTATATCACAATTGGATCAGAGAGTGCACCGCAAAATAACCAAGGCTTCTTCTTAGCTGTAAATGAAAATGATAGAACTGTAGAAATTAGGAAGTATAAAAATGGTTCGTCTCATAGAGCTGCTTACTGGAATTTTGATGATTTAGAAAGTGAACTTCATCAGAAACATCCTGCAACGCTTTGGGTAAAAGCGGAAATTCGAATGAATGGGGACACCGCTGAGTTTAAGTATATTGAAGCAGAGCTAACTCGATCTCCTCAATTTATGACATTTATTTCGTTAATTAAGTTAGGAGTTGTAACCTATGATTGGCGTGGATATATATCTAAAGAAGGTAAGTATGTAGGGAAAAATCATGGGAATGCTTGGCGAGTGAAGAATAAGCAACGTAATCAGTTGTTTGGTAGTTCAGAAAGAATAGAGCTATTAAAGTAGAAATTAAAATTATTTAAAAAATATAAAATATTTCTGTCTTTGAGATTATTGATTATATTCTGATTCCGGACATGAAAGAAATACACGATTTTAGTGAAGAATGTTGAAATTGAGAGATAAAACTCGTGTACCACAAGTTATCTAAAGTTTTTGATTGTCTATTCCTCAACTACATAAGCTCCGAAAACTAAAAAGTGATAACCCTTTGATAACCTCTCGATTTTTAAAAGGGTTATATATGTAAAGATTGAGGATTTATCTCTTAAAATTACTTGATTTTAGTGATAATTTACCATAAATATCATAATGTAGAAAAAACCAGGTCTTAAGAAAGCTCGTAAAGCATCACAATTTAGTAAACGTTAATTCGAAAGAATTACTATACTTACAAAGAGCACCTTTCGGGGTGTTCTTTTTGTACTTTCTTACTAAATTGGTGCAATTGACACAGTTGTTGCGACTTTAGTCGCTTGCAAATGTGGCTGCAACCGGACAAGGCTAGTTTCCTCAAAACGTTAATCAATACGATACTATCAACGTTTCAAATCACTCGAAAGTTTACCTTATTGTTTCTTTTTATACTCTTAAGAAATCAAAAGCAACATAAGTTGTCAGCTCTTTATTGTAAAAACATTAATTAGCATTCTAGTATTATCTTTAGTCTAAAATCAGTATTTTGAGTTGTACGAAATCAGTTTTTGAATTTTGTCTAGTCTTACTTCATTTTCCCCTGAAGTTAAGTTTTTACTCAGTATTATTAGTTAAAAAGTAAAAAGAATGTGTTTTATATTTGGGTTTGATGTTTATAAAATAGGATAAACGTGCTGAAATTTAGATATTACAGACAAAATAAAATGTTTAAAAGCTACAGAGAAACATGGTATAATGTAACTAAAGGAGGTAGCATATGTCCTTAGATATAGATAAAGAAAAGATGACAATCATGGGAGTAGCTTTTGAAAACCGATCCGTTTTTAAAAGTGTTTGGTATGCTTTAAGTACAAATATGATTGAAGGATGGCGACCTACGGTTATTGATGTTGAAACACTGCGAGATGAAGCTCTTGCTCTGGGGATAACTCTTTAATAACATCTTGATTTGTTAAAAGATATTTTGTCCACTACATTTTTTCAATTGAGTATTATTTGTCATAGATAGAACATTGCATTTAGAATAACGAAAAACGCATCAAAAATGGTGCGTTCTGTTTTTATGCTACCATAAAAGGAGGACAACAAATTGAAAATTTTTAAGGGAGAGTTTTATCGAATCTCTGTATTAACAGACAAGTTAGTAAGGTTAGAATACTCTCAAACTGGAAGTTTTGAGGATAGAACTACACAACTTATCTATAATAGAGATTTTGGCCAAGTTTCGTTAGATTATATCGAGACATCAAACGTACTAGATATTATGACGGACTATTTTCATCTGCACTTTAATAAAGGAGAATTTAACGCCGAAAATTTATTTATAGAATTAAAAGGAAATTTTGCTGTATATGGTAGTCGCTGGTATTTTGGTGAATCTATTGAAACGTTAAAAGGAACAGCTCGGACTCTGGATGAGGCAGATGGAGCAATCTCGTTAGAAGATGGAATTATTAGCCGAAATGGTATAGCCTTACTGGATGATTCTCAAGGATTTATTTGGGATGAACAGTCTGGTTATATTGAGAGAGAAAATCAAATTGACCTGTATTTCTTTGCCTATGGGCATGATTATAGAGGAGCAATCAGAGACTTTTACCATTTAACGGGCTCAACACCCTTATTGCCAAGATATGCTTTAGGAAATTGGTGGAGTAGGTATTGGCCTTATACGTCGGATGAATACTTGGATTTAATAGACAGATTTGAAACAGAGAAAATTCCATTATCTATCGGTGTTTTAGATATGGATTGGCACATAACTGACATTCCAGCACGTTTTGGAAGTGGCTGGACAGGATATAGTTGGAATAAAAACTTAATACCTAATCCAGAACAGTTATTGCAACAACTTCATGATAGGAAGCTAAAACTTTCCTTAAATGTCCATCCTGCTGATGGTATACGGGCTTATGAAGAAGCTTATCCTCAAGTCGCCAAACGATTGGGGTTAAATGTAGAACTAGAGGAACCTGCTATTTTTGATTTTTTTAATCCATCTTTTAGGGAAACCTACTTTAAAGATGTTCATTATGAGCTAGAAAAGCAGGGAGTAGATTTTTGGTGGATTGACTGGCAACAAGGGACGCAAGGTATGTTGGATCCACTGTGGCTTTTAAACCATTATCACTATCAGGATAGTTGTAAAAATGCAGAAGGTGGTTTGATTTTATCAAGATATGCAGGTCCTGGTAGTCATCGCTACCCTGTTGGTTTTTCAGGGGATACCATTATTAGTTGGAATTCCTTAAGATTTCAACCTTATTTTACAGCGACTGCATCTAATATCGGTTATAGTTGGTGGAGTCATGATATCGGTGGACACATGCTGGGGGGTTATGACGAAGAGCTACAAACTAGATGGCTACAGTTTGGTGTTTTTAGTCCGATTACTCGCTTACATAGTTCTAGAAGTCCTTTTAATAGTAAAGAACCTTGGTTTTTTTCAGACACAACATCTAAGATTATGAAGAAATACCTTCGTTTGAGACATCAGATGATTCCCTATCTATACACTATGAATGTAAAGACACACGAGGAAGGTGCCCCATTAATCAGCCCAATGTATTATTTCTACCCAGAGAATGATGAGAGTTATAATGTTCCAAATCAATACTTTTTTGGAACAGAACTGATGGTGGCTCCCATTGTAGAAAAGATGGATTTGGCATTCCAATCTGCAAAAGTGGATGTATGGTTCCCTGAAGGTGAATGGTATGACTTCTTTTCAGAGAAAAAATATACAGGTGGTGTGAAGTTAAGTGTTTATCGAGACATTTCGATGATACCTGTGTTTGCAAAAAGTGGTGCAATCATTCCCTTGGTTGGTTCTGAGATAGATATGGGTGTTGATTTACCTGAAGTTGTAGATTGGCATGTATTCCCAGGCAAACAACATTCTTTTGAAATGATTGAAGATCAAAATGGTCAAAGATATAAAACAAGATTATCAATCAACTGGGAAATGGGGATGGTAGAGTTAACATTACAAGGAGATTCTAGTATCGTTCCAAGTAATAGAAGGCATAGAATTCATTTTAAAGGAACGAATGTGTCTATGATTGAATTGCCAAATAAGAATGATACAGCTAGATTTGAATGTAAAGATAATAAAAGGCTATCCCTAAATGATGAAGTTTTTAGACTACTAAAGACGGCTTCTCTTCCATATGAATTAAAAGATAGATTGTTAAATCAATTCATCAATGCCAAAAATTCTCATGAGTTAATGAATATCTTGCATCATCAGGATAAGGAATTGAGAGGCCGTTTGTTGGAAATAATATTTACTAGCCAAAACTAATTGAGCCATTTCGTACACAATTTCTATTCTTTAAGTGCTAATTATTTATTTTTTAATGTGTAATAGTTTTACATCTCTATGCTTATTGACTTGTATTTTAGTAATTACAAGTTTGGCATAGGGATGTTTTTATAATTTTAAAGACTTTTTGCCCAGCCTCTTTTCAACTAAATAAGAGCAAATTTTTAGAGGTGATTTTTCAAACTAACTTCCACTTGCCTGACCGAAGTGGAAGTTAGTCTGAGACGGTAGATTTTTCAGAAAATTTTCTAAAATAAACAGGATTTGTTTGACATTTGTTTGAAAATTCTGTAAAATGAATTATTATATCGTTAAAGGAGAATATATATGGAAAAACAGAAAACATTTTTTGGACATCCTATGGGTTTGTCCACCCTCTTCTTTACAGAGATGTGGGAACGCTTTTCTTACTATGGGATGCGAGCTATCCTACTTTACTATATGTACTATAGTGTGCAAGATGGTGGGTTGGGGATGGATAAGACCACGGCTGCATCGGTTATGGCGATTTATGGCTCGCTGGTATTTTTGTCCTCGGTTATCGGTGGTTTTGTCAGTGACCGTATTTTAGGAAGCCGTAAGACTGTCTTTTACGGTGGGATTCTGATTATGATAGGGCATATTGCTTTGGCAACACCTTTTGGACAAGTGGCTCTCTATCTTTCTATTGCCTTGATCATCTTTGGTACTGGATTTTTAAAACCCAATATCTCAGATATGGTTGGGGGTATTTATGAGAAAGAGGATGATAGACGGGATGCAGGTTTTAGTATCTTTGTCTTTGGTATTAACTTAGGTGCCTTCGTTGCCCCTTATTTAGTAGGTTATCTAGGTCAGGAAGTCAATTTCCATCTAGGTTTCTCATTAGCTGCCATTGGGATGTTCTTTGGTTTGGTGAAGTATGTTTTAGATGGGAAGAAATATCTGCCTGAATCAAGTCTTTACCCCACTGATCCACTTTCACAGAAGGACCAGCAGACCTTGATTAAACGCTTGCTACTTACACTTGTCATGGTTATTCTTGTGGTTATAGGTTTAGTCTTTACTCACCAATTTAACGTGGATATGATTGTTAATATCTTTACAGTGATTGCGGTAATCATTCCAATCTACTATTTCTTCAAAATTTTATCTAGTCATAAAATAACTGCTACTGAGAGATCCCGAGTGTTTGCCTACATTCCTCTATTTATCGCTGGAGTACTCTTCTGGTCTATTGAGGAACAGGGTTCTGTTGTTCTCGCTCTATTTGCGGATGATCAAACTCGACTTTACTTTAATGTATTTGGGAATCAGATTCATTTTCCATCTAGCTTTTTCCAAAGTATCAATCCCCTTTTCATTATGATTTATGTGCCGATTTTTGCGTGGTTGTGGGGGAAAATGGGTAAAAAGCAACCGTCCTCTTCTAAGAAATTTGCTTACGGTTTATTTGCTGCAGGTTTATCCTTCTTGTGGATGATGTTACCAGGGATGCTCTTTGGGACAGATGTTAAGGTCAGTCCTCTCTGGTTGATTATGAGTTGGGCTATTGTGATTGTAGGGGAAATGCTGATTTCGCCGATTGGTCTATCAGTCACTACTAAGTTAGCACCAAAATCCTTCCAAGCACAAATGATGTCTATCTGGTTCTTGAGTAATGCAGCTGCCCAAGCTATCAATGCTCAAATTGTAAAATTTTATACAAGCGAAACTGAAGTTGCTTACTATGGAATTGTTGGAGGAATTACGATTGTATTCAGTATTATCTTATTCTTCTACGTTCCACGTATTGAAAAACTAATGTCTGGTATCAAATAGAGAAAAACTGGAATTTCTGTAGGGATTCTAAAAGTTAGATCAATTATTTATTCAAAGGATTTAGTTCTGTATGGTACAGGGCTAAGTCCTTTTAGTTTGATGAAAACTGGTAAATTCCCAAACTAAGTTCCACCGCTAGTACAAGTGGAAGTTAGTCTGATAAAAATCCTAAAAACCAGTGGAAATCTGTGTCAGGGTAAATTCCACTGGTTTTACTAATGCTTGATTTCATCG
>NZ_JASHFB010000018.1:0-21232 GCF_047462815.1 Streptococcus mitis | reverse complement strand
GCGATGAAATCAAGCATTAGTAAAACCAGTGGAATTTACCCTGACACAGATTTCCACTGGTTTTTAGGATTTTTATCAGACTAACTTCCACTTGTACTAGCGGTGGAACTTAGTTTGGGAATTTACCGCTTAGTTCTTTTACACTCAGCTTATCGAGTGCAATGTCATTCTTTTCCTGCTCGCGAATATATTTAGCTACGGTCTTTTCGTTTAGTCCAACGGTACTTACATAGTATCCCCTAGCCCAAAACTTTCGATTTCCATACCTATATTTTAAATTAGCGTGCTTATCAAATATCATCAATGCACTTTTACTCTTGAGATACCCCATAAAATCGGAAATCGAAAGTTTAGGAGGTATCAGTACAAGCAGGTGTACATGGTCTGGCATCATATGACCTTCGATAATCTCCACGCCACGACAACCGCATAGATATTTAATAATATCTATCAAATCCGACCTGACTTTGTAATATATCGCCTTACGGCGATACTTAGGTGTAAATACTATATGATATTTGCACATCCATTTGGTATGTGATAAACTGTAACTGGTTTTAGCCATTTATTTTTCCTCCTTTATCTAACCTGAACAATTAGATTATACTTGGAAAAATAAATGGAAGCTTGAAGCCATAGTAAAAGACCCAATTATGGGTCTAATAATTAATGGACAGAAATCAACTGTTTTAGTGTTTTTGCTTTCTGTTCCTTTATGATCTCAGACTGAATAGATGCTATTCTTTTGTTTAGCATCGGACTATATTCTTTATCAACATCTATTAATTTTATCGTCTTGTTGCCAATTTTAATTTCACACATCTTCATTTACTCCTGTCGAAAAATCTTTAAAAATACATTCCAGAAAATCCATTTCGGTTAACATATTACTAACTTTTTCTATATATTCTTCTTTTGGTCCTTTAGCGTTTTTTACTAAAGAATATAATTTAACATAAAATAGTGTATATGAATTTCCCAAGGTCTTAATATAATAGCATATATCTTCACATTTTGCAATAAGGCAATCAATTAATAAATTGAATTTAATTGGAAAATCTTTAATCTTGTATTGAAAAGTAAAACTTACAAATCCAAAAATTGTAGGGGTTTCATTGTGCATATTTATAGTTGTTAGAGGAATCAAAACTGTATAGTCATTTCTAATCATATAAGTCGTTTTATTCTCTTTAAAGTGTATGAGCGCTTCCATAGTATCATTTAACATTCTGGGAGAACTGTTTTTAATGCTTTTTCGTTTCTTTTCAACAAACGAATCGTAGTAATAATTCTCTTGGTTATATTTATACTCTTTTGTTAGTAGTTGTAGAGTTATTTCCGCCTCACTACCTAAAAACTCTTTGATTAATATTTCAAGCTCTTCGTCAAAAATCGCTTTGAAGTATTCTTTACTCCATGAACTATACTTCTTACTAAATATTTCAAATTCTTTTAGTAGATTTTCTTCAGTAAGTTCAGGTAAAAAGTCCTGAATAGGTGCACTTACAAATCTGTCATCTTCTTTTTCTAATTTAGATAAAAACTCAACATCAGTTAAAACTGTATCTTTCATAAAAGAATGGACATTGTTAGCAAATTTATTATAGATTTGATATTTATTCCATACGTCTACCAATTTATACAAAAGAGCTGAAATGATAATAATTGAAAATACTAACCAGAAAATAACATAGCCATTTAATTTATTCCATAATGAACTAAATGAAAAAAACAAATTTATAACAGCTACAATTGTGGTAAGAAATATAAATAAGGAGTGTTGTTTTATACTACCTACAATTGAGAAAAGTGATTTCTCTGAAACTTTTTTCATAGTCATAGTCCCCAAAATAAAATTAACAACTAAATTATAACATAAAATGTGATACTGTTGGAAAATAAACGCTTATTTTTCATAATTTTATAATTCTTTTTTACGCTTTCAGCGCTCATGAGACCTCACGGGATAAGTTGTACATCTTTCCTCGTTTACTCTCGTGATTTACGCATATAGGTTACGACTACCTTTTGGACTTTAGAGTTTCGCGCCTCCTTATCCGCTATATACGCCTTACTATCACGTTCCTGTTCGTAGAGCCACGATTTCGCTATCCCTTCCTCTCCCCGCTACCTCACGATAGTCAGGCTTGGGAATCGCTATTGGGTTCACCGGTAGCGGGTGCCCACGGAGGACTTACACCTCAGATGCACGACATGCCCGTCGTACACATCAAAACAAGGTTCCTTACGGAACCTCGTTCATTTATTTAACATGATTTTCTGCTTCTTTTTGGGCTTTTTCGATAGCTTTTTTGCTTTCTTGCTCCCATTTAGTCTTAGCTTCTTCAAACTGTTTGGTCGTCACAGTGTCTTTTTGCAGTTTCATGTACTTATAGTTATTGCCATCACCCTTGATACCAACCAATGAATACCCTCTTGTAAATGGCGTTACTTTTGTTACAGATGCTGTGCCACCACTTGACATAGCTGACATAATCAGAGAATTATCAATCATCCAAGCCTGTGCTTCAGCATATTTTTCATAGCGTTTGGCTACATCTTTATTTTCACTATCTGCATCTTTGAGCATCTTGGTGTAAGTATCAAGCCCCAAGCTAGCAATCTTAGCTTTATCTTCTTGAGCATCTAGACCAAAAATCTTGAGGTAGAATCCATCCTCAGCATTGAAAGGATTGAGATAAGTTGATGGATCTTGGTAATCACCTACCCAACCATCAAAGTTCAAATCGTAGTCTCGATCAGCTGGCGTTGGTGCCAAGAAAGCTACGTTATTAAAATCATCTGTTGAAAGTTGCTGAACATCAATGACGATGTTATCAGCACCTAAAACTGATTCAAGGGTCTGCTTAACAGAGTTCATACCTGTCACGGCATTTTTACTTGTCTGGTCAACTGCAACATCCAAGTGAATGGGGAAAGTCACACCTTGACTTGCCAATTCTTTTTTAGCTTCCGCAAATTTTGCTTGGGCTTTTTCTTTGTTGAAATAGGCATCCTGGGCATCTGCCAAGTTAATACCTGACCATTCTGTGCCATAGTTGACCAATTTAGAAGCGACTACTTCTCCAAAGGTCTTATCTCCAACTTGGACAAATGTTGGAGGCACCAAGGTGTTACGAAGAGTCTTGCTAGCTGCTTCTTCCCCGTTTGACTGAGCAGAATAGGCTGTGCGGTCCAAGGCAAAGTTCACCGCTTGGCGGAAGTTTTTGTTCAAGACAGCTGTCTCAGTTGACTTCTTCTGCTCATCTGTCGTTTTAGACGTATGGTTGTAAGCCTTACGGTTGACGTTAAAATTAAAATACCAAGAAGTCTTGTCCTGCAAGCTATAGACGATATTATCCTTATATTTCTCCTTGGTCTTGGCAAAGTTAGAACTATTTGGATAAACCCCAGCGATAGAATAGGCTCCACTTTCAAAGTTACGGATGGTCAATTCTTGGTCTGAACCATCAAAGTAAGCCAATTTCACGTGTTCAATCGATACTTTATCATGATCGTAGTAATGCGGGTTCTTCACATACTCGATAGATGATTTTGATGTGAAATCTTTTAACAAATAAGGTCCGCTGTAGAGAATGCTATCTGGAGATAGGGTCCCAAAATCTTTCCCTTTTGAATTTAAAAACTCTTCATTTACCGGGAAAAGAATACTATTGGTTGTTTTTGAATTCCAGTAAGGTTCTGGGCGTACCAAAGTATACTCAACAGTCTGGTCGTCGATGGCTTTCACTCCAACCTTAGAAAAGTCAGAATCCGCTCCTGTAATATAATCATTCAAGCCCTTGATCGAGTTTTGAATCAAGTCAATGGCCTGTGATTTATTGTCCACTGCATACTTGATACCTGTCACAAAATCTTGTGCCTTGACTGGGGCGTACTCTTCACCGTCAGCCGTGAACCATTTGGCATCTTTTCTCAATTTATAGGTATAAGTCAGACCGTCGCTTGAAACAGACCAATCTTCTGCCAAAGACGGAACTAGGTTTCCATGGTTATCATTTTCAAGCAAGCCATCAACTAGGTTAGTAATAATGGCTGTATTATCAGCGTAGTAGTCTAATAAATAGTTAAATGTAGTTGGATTTCCACTAAAGGTTGATGAGTAAGTTTTTGTATCTGAACCAGATTGTCCGCAAGCAGCTAAAAGCAAGGTAGCCGCAAAAGTCAGGCCTGCACTAAGGACACGCTTTTTTGTATTCATCTTCTTTCTCCTTTATGTTAGTTTTTATAACATAAGTTTATTTTACCAAAATAGTGGAAATTTGTAAAGTTAATTGAATTTTGAGAATGAAAATTTATAAACCTTGGTTATAAAAAAACAAAGGATTTCTGCCTTTCATACAGTCCTCCCTTGTTTTTATACGATTTCAATTTTAAATTTTTCTGTAAAAAATATTTATAGTAATTCCACACAGAAAGCATCCCATGGAGCCAAGATTTGTTTTTCAAAAACTTCTTGAGCCACGGTGTTTTCAATCAAAACAGATTTGACGTTTCCTTCTACGGTCAAGTCTTGCTCTTCATTGGACAAGTTGGCCACAACTAGGAAACGACGGTCGCCATCTTTACGGATATAGGCGAAGACCTTGTCAGTTGTTTCCAAGAGTTCAAAGTCAGCTCGAATCAGCCAGCTGTTCTCCTTACGGATTTGAACCAGTTTTTGATAAGTATAGAAAATAGAATCTGGATTTGCCAGCGCTTCTTGAACATTGATTTCTTCGTAGTTTGGATTAACTGCCAACCACGGTTGACCTGTTGAGAAACCAGCATTTTTGCTCTCATCCCATTGCATAGGGGTACGGGCATTATCTCGTCCAATGACACGGATACTGTCCATAATTTCTTCCATCGGAACACCTTTTTCAAGAGCTTCACGCGCATAGTTGAGGGATTCAATATCTTCTACTTGGTCCAGTGTTTCAAACGGATAGTTGGTCATCCCAATTTCCTCACCTTGGTAGATATAAGGAGTCCCTCTCATGAGATGAAGCAAGATGGCAAAGGCTTTGGCAGATTTTTCACGGTATTCTTGGTCATTTCCCCAGATTGAGACAATACGAGGGAGGTCATGATTGTTCCAGAAAAGGGAATTCCAACCGTCCTCAACTCCTAATTCTGTCTGCCATTTATTGAAAATTTCTTTCAACTTAGCGATATTCAGCTCTTTTTGATAGTGCCATTTAGGCTGACCTTCCTGATACTGAAGACCGATATGTTCAAACTGGAAGACCATAGACAATTCTTGTCCCTTTGGATCTGAGTAGAACTTAGCAATCTCAGGCGTTGCTCCCCAAGTCTCCCCTACTGTCAAGAGATTCTTATCTCCAAAGGTCGCCTGATTCATCTCCTTGAGATAAGGGTGGAGCATAGGACCATTATTGACCACCTTCTCGTCAGGAATTTTACCAATCATGTCAATAACATCCATACGGAAACCACCAATGCCTTTATCAATCCAGAAGTTCATCATCTCATAAATTTTCTGGCGAAGTTTTTCATTTTCCCAGTTGAGATCCGGCTGTTTCTTGCTGAAAAAGTGAAGATAGTATTGACCTGACTTTTCATCGTATTCCCAAGCAGAACCACTAAAGATAGAATCCAAATCATTGGGTTCATCTCGCCAAATATAGTAGTCACGTTCAGGGCTGTCAGGATTTTCACAAGCCTCGACAAACCAAGCATGTTCATCTGAGGTATGATTGACTACCAAGTCCATGATGATACGGATATCACGCTTCTTAGCTTCCGCAATCAGTTGGTCCATATCCTCCATGGTTCCGAAAATAGCTGCAATCGCTTGATAATCAGCAATATCATAGCCATTATCATCCATAGGGCTGTCATAAACTGGAGAAAGCCAAATCGCTGTAATTCCTAACTTGGCTAGATAGTCTAACTTACTGGTAATTCCTGGCAAATCCCCAATTCCATCTCCGTTGCTATCCATAAAGCTCTTAGGATAAACTTGATAGACTACGGCATTGTGCCACCATTTTTCTTGCATCTTCTTACCTCATTATTTTAATAATCTGTAGTCTATGATAGCGCTTTTTAAAATTTTATGCAAGCGTTTGCCTAATCTTTTTGATTCCTTTTTTAACTCCATAGTTTCCTAACTTCCAATTTTTTATTATAATAGAGGTCAGAGGTAAAAAAATGAAAAAACAAGCTTTTAGTTCTGAACAATATTTGAATCTACAGCGCGACCACATTTTGGAGCGCATTAACCAATTTGACGGCAAGCTCTACTTAGAGTTTGGTGGCAAAATGTTAGAAGATTTCCACGCTGCTCGTGTCCTTCCTGGTTATGAGCCTGACAACAAAATCAAGCTCTTGCAAGAGTTGAAAGAGCAAGTTGAGGTGGTGATTGCCATTAATGCGAGTAACATCGAACATTCTAAGGCACGTGGTGACTTGGGCATTTCTTATGACCAAGAAGTTCTTCGTTTGATTGATAAATTCAATGAATTAGGGATTTTTGTTGGCTCCGTTGTCATCACACAGTACGCTGGCCAACCTGCTGCAGATGCCTTCCGCAATCAACTTGATAAAAACGGGATTGATTCTTATCTTCATTATCCAATCAAAGGATATCCGACAGATATGGATCACATCATTTCACCTGAAGGTATGGGGAAAAACGACTACATCAAAACCAGTCGCAACTTGATTGTCGTAACCGCTCCTGGACCTGGTTCTGGAAAATTGGCAACTTGTATGTCAAATATGTACCACGACCAAATCAATGGTATCAAGTCTGGCTACGCTAAGTTTGAAACCTTCCCAGTATGGAATCTTCCCCTTCATCACCCAGTCAATTTGGCCTACGAGGCTGCCACAGCTGACCTTGATGATGTCAACATGATTGACCCCTTCCATCTCCAAACCTACGGAGAAACCACTGTCAACTACAACCGTGATATCGAGATTTTCCCAGTGCTCAAGCGCATGTTAGAACGTATCCTCGGTGAATCTCCATACGCTTCTCCGACAGATATGGGTGTCAACATGGTTGGTTTCGCTATTACAGATGATGAAGCTGCTGTCGAAGCTTCTAAACAAGAAATCATCCGCCGTTACTATCAAACTGTTCTTGATTTTAAAGCCGAGAAAGTGAGCGAAGCTGCTGTCAAGAAAATCGAGTTGCTCATGAACGACCTCGGCATCACACCTGCAGGCCGTAAGGTTGCTGTTGCTGCACGCCAAAAAGCTGAAGAAACTGGCGGACCAGCCCTAGCCCTTGAATTACCAACTGGGGAAATTGTCACTGGTAAGAACTCAGAACTCTTTGGCCCTACAGCAGCTACTCTTATCAACGCCATCAAGAAATCAGCTGACATCGCTAAAGAAGTGAAACTAATCGAACCTGAAGTTGTTAAGCCAATCCAAGGTCTTAAAATCGATCATCTCGGTAGCCGAAATCCACGCCTTCATTCAAATGAAATCCTGATTGCCCTTGCTATCACAGCTACAGAAAATCCTGATGCTGCTCGTGCTATGGAAGAACTTGGTAACCTCAAAGGAAGCGAAGCTCACTCAACTATCATCTTGACAGATGAAGACAAGAATGTCCTTCGCAAATTGGGTATCAATGTAACCTTTGACCCTTACTACCAATACGACCGCTTGTATCGCAAGTAACGATTTCAACCTCTCCACTCTCGGAGAGGTTTTCTCTCTGTCTCAGGAGCCAGCTTTATGTTATAATGATAGGAGAAAACTGAAAGGATTTACTATGTCAAAAGAAGTTATTGTTGAAAGTTTTGAACTTGACCACACCATTGTTAAAGCACCCTATGTTCGCTTGATTGGGGAAGAAACAGGGCCAAAGGGAGACATCATCTCCAATTATGATATTCGCTTGGTGCAACCAAACGAAGACTCTATCCCTACTGCTGGTCTTCACACTATCGAGCACCTCTTGGCAAAACTCATCCGCACCCGCATTGACGGCATGATTGACTGTTCACCATTTGGTTGCCGCACAGGTTTCCACATGATTATGTGGGGACGTCACACCAGTGCTGAAATCGCAGCTGTTATCAAGGATTCGCTCAAGGAAATCGCTGAAACTACTACTTGGGAAGACGTCCCTGGAACAACCATCGAATCTTGCGGTAACTACAAGGATCACAGCCTCTTTTCTGCTAAAGAATGGGCTAAACTCATCCTTAAACAAGGGATTTCAGATGATGCATTTGAGCGTCATGTGATTTAAACACAAAAAAGGAACCAGTTTTTCAGCTGGTTCCTTCTTTTTATTCTCAAAATTCTGTCTTAGGCTTTTTCACGAATGACTAAAACGCCATCTTCCATATCTGCTTCCAGATGTTTAGCATCTAAATGATCCAAGTGGAAGTCTGTCACCTTATCCCGAATTTCTTGTTCAACCACGCGACGGAGAGGACGAACACCCATGACTTCGTCATAACCTTCTTCTGTGATATAGTCCTTAGCTGCTTGACTGACTACCAAATCAATGTCTTTCTTAGCCAAGGTTTGGTTAACTTCAGCCAACATCAAGTCCACAATCTTAGAAAGATCTTCCTTAGTCAAGTGCGAGAACTCGATAACTGCATTAAAGCGGTTAAGGAATTCTGGACGGAAGAATGGTTTCAAACGGTCCATCAATTCTGGTTTATCCGCATCTTCTGTCAAGTTGGCTTCATAGCCAAATCCAGCATTTGAGGTCGCAATAATGACAGTATTCTTGAAGTTTACTGTATTTCCTTGACCATCTGTCAAACGACCATCATCTAGAACTTGGAGGAGAAGGGTAATGACTTGAGGGTCAGCCTTTTCAATTTCATCCAAGAGAATGATAGAGTAAGGATTGCGACGCACACGTTCTGTCAAAGTATTGCTATTATCATCATAGCCCACATAACCAGCTGTTGTACCGATTAGCTTAGAAACGGCTGTGCGGTCACTGTATTCAGACATATCCAAACGAATGATCGCATCCTTGGTTCCAAACATATCTAGCGCCAATTGCTTAGCAAGCTCTGTCTTACCAACGCCAGTTGGTCCTACAAAGAGGAAGCTTCCGATTGGGCGATTGCCTTCATCAAAACCAGCACGGTTACGACGGATAGCACGAGCTACAGCTTCAACTGCCTTATCTTGACCGATTACCTTATCTTGCAGACGATGAGCCATATCTTTCAGACGTTCGATGTCTGATGCTCCCATTTGTGACACTGGAATACCGGTCATTCGTTCTACAGACTCAGCCACATCGTTGACACTTGCAGTCACTTTCATATCTTCTGTGTGGTTTTCGATTTTCTTTTCCAATTCTGCAATGCGTGTTTTATAGTTTAGAGCTGCTTCAAAATCTTCTGCCTCAACTGCTTTTTCTTGCTTGTCTTTTTCTGCCTCAATTTCACGTTCAACAGCATGCACATCTGTTACAGGATGTTGTGCCGCTAAGTGAGCTGCCGTTACATCGACAAGGTCGATAGCCTTATCTGGCAAGCTACGTTGAGGAATATACTGAACAGAATAATCCACCGCTGCTTTCAAAACTTCATCTGGCAAGATGACATTGTGGTGTTGTTGATAGAGGTCACGAATTCCTTGAAGGATTTTAAAAGTATCCTCTGCTGAAGGAGCATTAACCTTGACTTCGTTGAAACGACGAGCAAGAGCTGCATTCTTCAAGATGGTGTTACGATATTCGTCTTGAGTTGTTGCCCCAATCACTGTCAATTCTCCACGAGAGAGAGCTGGCTTGAGAATATCCGCAAGCCCTTTAGAACCACTGTCTCCACCAGTGCTACCAGCACCGAGAATTTGGTGAATTTCATCAAAGAAGAGAATGATATTTCCCGCTTCTTTTACTTCATTGACTAAGTTTTGAACGTTTTCTTCAAAGCTACCACGGTATTGAGTCCCAGCCTCAATACCTGAGATATCAATGGAAATAATTTCCTTATTCTTAATAGCAGCTGGAACATCACCATTCACAATGGCTTGTGCCAAACCTTCGACAACTGCTGTCTTACCAACACCTGCGTCTCCGACTAAAACAGGATTGTTCTTGGTACGGCGTGAAAGGATTTCAGATGTCTCTTGAATTTCCTTGTTTCGTCCGATAACAGGATCCAACTTGCCTTCACGAGCTTCTGCTGTCAAGTTACGACCTAGTTTAGCAAGCACACCGTCTTGTTTCATACCTGATGCCTGTTGTGGCATTTTTCCATCAACTTCTGCATTTCCTGGTAATTGACCAGTCGCACGATAGTGAGCAAATTCCTCAGGTGTCACTTCACGTCCATTAATCAAGTAACGACGATTTTCAGAACTGTATCCTCGCATACCACCCATCAATTGGTTAAATAAATCATCCATGTTGTTAAAATTATTAAAATTATTGTTCATATTCTTTACCTCTTTTTGTTATTTATTATTACTGATATTGACTATCTTTGACCTTTGTTTTAAAAAATTTAGACTAGCTAAATCACTACTCTACGTACTATTTCTGGTTTTTCTTTTTCAAGCAGGAGTAGACTATCTTTACTTCTGAAGATTTCTAGATTAAACATAGACACACCTCTTTCTATTTTACTTTAAATAAGTGTTCTAGTAAGGCTTTCATTTACCTTACGTTCATAATATACTACATTAGTCAGAAAAGGTCAAGAATTTTGACTTTAATTGACCAATGTTTTTTATACTCTTCGAAAATCTCTTCAAACCACGTCAGTTCTATCTGTAACCTCAAAACAGTGTTTTGAGCACTTCTTAGTTTGCTCTTGATTTTCATTGAGCATAAGTGTTCTAGTAAGGCTTTCATTTACCTTACGTTCATAATATACTACATTGGTCAGAAAAGGTCAAGAGATTTGACTTTAATTGACCAATATTTTTTAAACAGCAAAAACACCCTGAAACATCAGGGTGCCATTCTTATCTCAAATACAAAATTGCTAGGGTCAGGAGACTTGCTAGAAGCCCCACTCCCCAAAAGAAGAAGTCAACCTTCCACTCGCTCCAAGGATTTCCTTTACCAGAAAATCCTCCAAGTTCAAAATGGTGATGCACAGGCGTCATACGGAAAATACGTTTGCCACCAGTCATTTTGAAATAGCTGACTTGCATCATGACCGAAGTTGTTTCAAAGACATAAACAATTCCGATAATCAAGAGAGTCCATTCTTGGTGGAGGGCCATAGAGATAGCTGCCAACATTCCACCTAAAGCCAAACTTCCCACATCTCCCATAAAGACCTTAGCAGGCTTATGGTTAAAGACAAAGAAACCGAGCAAGCCACCAATCATGGCAAGAATCACTAGAAGAATATCCATCTGACCTTGCACATAGGCAATAACTCCATAAGCTGACAAACTAATCACAACGGAAATACTAGCTAGACCGTCAATACCATCTGTCAAATTCACTGCGTTTGAAAAACCGACTAGCCAGAAAAGAGCGAAGACAATATAGAAAATCCCTAGATGCACTTGGTAACCAAAGACAGAAAGCATATCGCCACCGCGCTCATAGAAAAGGTAGAAAACGACCCCACCTAGGAGCTGAAGAGCCAATTTTTGCTTAGGATTCAGCCCCTCATTGATTTTACGAAAGACCTTGAGAAAGTCATCTAAAAATCCGACAAGTCCATAAAGTACCAAGATGAACAAAATCATTCCCACATTATTGGTCAATTGTTTTGAAAAAAGAGCAAGAAGGAAACTCACCACAACTGCAGCAATGAGGAAAACAAGTCCCCCCATAGTTGGCGTCCCAGCTTTTGCCTGATGCTGTTTGACATCCTCATGCATCTGCTGGCCTGTAATTTGCGCCTTTCTATAAAATTGGATAAAGGCTGGAATTCCTACCAAAGTTAGTAAAAATGTCACAATTCCAGCACTGATGGAAATAAACATATTAGTCTCCTAAAGTTAATGTAATTTTTTTAATGTCCTTGATGGCTGTATTAGCACGAACATCTTGCTTCTGCACAGTAGAGCCCGAACCTTCAAATACAAGTTCTATATTTAACCACTTAGAAAAAGCTTCTGCGGTTGCTTTTGTCCAACCATACATATCTGGAACTTCCTCTGCTTTATCAGATAAGAGGAGAACTTGCTGGTTAGGTGCAAGATTAGTTCCTTCTTCTACAGATGATTCTTTAATCTTTGTTCCTGTTCCTACAACGATTGGTTGCACAATATTGCGACGTAAGGCTTCCGCCAAATCGCCAGGTGAAATATCCTTGATGCTAGGCATGGCATAAGCGCTTTGATTGGTTACCTGATCTAATGTTTTAGCGGTAGATTGCAGGTTAAGGGAATCTTTCATAGCCACTGCCCTTTCCAAAATAGGATTGGCAAATTCTCCCAACTGGATACCTGAATAATGCTCAGGCTGTTGAACTGTCACATAGAGGATAAAATCAGGATTTTCAGCAGGGTTCATCGACACAGCCGAAAAAATGTAATTGGTCGTACCAACTAAGTAACCTCCATTTTTCTCATCGGCAATCTGGGCTGTACCGGACTTGAGGGCGATATTTTGACCAGGAACAGTTACAGTTGGCTTGCCTGTGCTGTGGTTATGCATGGTTCCATAAACTGGATCTGTTCCTACCAAAACCATGTTGGTTCGAGTTAGACTGGCCGCATCTTTGGAAACAGGATTTCCTACAATCTCTTTTTGAGATTTCCGAACAGATTGGTCATTTGGGTCATACAAGGCACTGATAAATTTAGGTTCTAGCATGACTCCATCGTTGGCAATAGCCGTGAAGGCACGAATCATTTGGGTTTGGGTCACTGAAATCCCTTGTCCAAATGAACTCTGAGCAATATTTACGATATTGTCAGCGGGAAGTTGACCTGCATATTCATCCGTCAAGCCAAAACGAGTCGGAACACCAAATTTAAAGCGACTTAGATAATCCAGCCAGGTAGCATCTCCCATCTTTTGCTCAAGAAGCGTCATCCCAACGTTACTTGAGTGCGCAAACCCTTGAGAAAAGGTCATCATTCCTCCGCCAGTTAATCCTTCATTGACATCCCAATCTCGGATAGTAGCATCTGCTACTTTTAACTCACTACTATTGAAGACTTCTCCTCCTGGGAAAGTATTATTATCAATAGCAGCAGCGAGCGTCATGACCTTCATGGTTGACCCTGGCTCATAGTTACTTTGATAAAGGATATCACGCCAAACAAAGTCCTTGGTAAGTCCTTCCTTAGTATCGGCATCAAAGGTTGGTCTCTGCGTCGTTGCAAGAATTTCCCCCGTTTTAGCACTAACCAAGGTAGCCGTCATATACTTGCCTTTTACTTTTTCTTGAAAGACATTCATCTGTGTTTCCATGAAGGACTGAAGGGTGCTAGAAATAGTCGTATAAACATCCTTGCCATCTACCGTTTGCTGAGACACTTGTTCAGTTCCAGGGACAATATTACCCAGACGATCTTTTTCATAGGTAATAATACCGTCTTTCCCTGCAAGAATACTATTCAAGGAACTCTCCATCCCAGAAGTTCCCAGCAAACTCTTGCTACCATCCTCATTTTCATGGAGTTGAGCTAAACCAATAAAACTAGAAGCGAATTGTCCATTTGGATAGCTTCTATTAGGGCTAGTTGTGAAGTCAATTCCTTCAACACTAGCGTCTTTTAGATCCTTTTTAATAGCCATCATATTGGCATAGGTAATTCCATTTCCTTTGGCACCAAAGGAAACTTGAGTCAGATTCGGTTGAGACAATTGTTCTTTAACATAAGCCTCTTCCATATCCAGATACTTATGGAAAACCTCTGCTACCTTATTAAACTGGGCATCTTCTACATAAAGAATTTTACCCGTTGCTGATTTGTATTTTTTATCAATAACAGCATAGACATTATAGGAAGTTGCGTCCTCAGCAATCGGGACTCCATTTCGGTCATAAATAGTCCCACGTTTGGCAGGGACTGTACGAGTTATTTGGTGAACTTTCTTAGCCTCTTTTACTAGGTCCGTTCCAAATTTACTACCACTTCCGATAATAACAGCAAAATTAACCAAAAAGACAGCGAAAAGTACGACAGCTAACAAGCTGATGTACTTCCCCACTATTTTACGATTTTCTGCTGGAGATTTACGGTTTCTAATCGCAAATCGGGTTATTCTTTTTGTCCACTTCATATCTTACTCCGCTGATCGAATATTCTCATTATTCAATTTTAAGTCCTTAGAATTTGCGATTTCTTTCAAGCGTTCTGCCCTCAACAATTCATTTACCTCTTGTTTGGCATCATCCAACTCTGTCTTCTTCTCCTCTATCTGTGCATTGATTTTTGTCAAATCATTTTGTACTTGTAGGAGTCGCGTCTGCATAAAGATAATACTCAACGCCAAAACGAGAGCTGTAAACGCAATGGAAAGATAAAAAGCCTTCTCCACACGGGAGAATTTTTTTATACGACTCTGCAAGAATTGACTGGTTGTTTCTTTTTTATCTACCATTTTTTCCTCTTACTTGTGAATTTTTCTGGCCACGCGCAACTTAGCTGAGTGCGAGCGGTTATTGGCTTCTAATTCTTCTGCACTTGGCAAGATTGGCTTACGGGACACCAATTCCATCTTGGGCTTGAGATCATCTGGGATGAAAGGCAAGCCTTTTGGAACTTCCACAGTTGAAGCTTCCTTGAACAATTGCTTAGTCAAGCGGTCTTCCAAGGAATGGAAGGTAATCACTGAGATTCTACCATCTAGAGCCAACATCTCCATAGCCTGCTGGATAGATTCATCTGCTGCTCCCAGTTCATCATTGACTTCAATTCGAATAGCCTGGAAAATCTGCTTGGCAGGATGGCCCTTCTTCTTGAGCTCCTTGGCAGGTTTAGCCGACTTAATAATTTCTGCCAGCTCAGTCGTTGTCTCGATTGGCTTGACTTCACGTGCTTGTTCAATCTTACGCGCGATCTGTTTAGAGAATTTGTCCTCGCCATACTTGAAGAAAATACGAACCAAGTCATGATAGTCATAGTGGTTCACCACTTCATAGGCTGTCAGACTAGCTTCCTGATTCATCCGCATGTCCAGTGGCGCATCCTTTTTATAAGAAAAACCACGCTCACGCTGGTCCAGCTGAGGACTAGACACTCCCAAGTCATAACAAATTCCATCAATTTCCTGAACACCAGCTTCGCGCAAACGTGCCTGTAAATGACGGAAGTTATCCTTGATAAAGGTTACCATCCCTTTTTCGATATAGGGTGCCAAGCGTTTTTGCGCATTGTCAATGGCATTCTGGTCCTGGTCAAAGGCATAGAGATGGCCTTTTTCACTTAATTTACTTAATAAATATTCGCTATGGCCTGCTCCACCCAAAGTCGCATCAACGTAGATACCGTCAGGCTTTACGTCGAGCATATCAATCGTTTCGTGGAGTAAGACCGTTACATGATGAAATTCTTTTGTCATATCTTATCTATTTTACCACAAATCCGACCAGCTTGCACTAGTCAGACAAATAGGGCAAAAAAAGTAAGATTTCTTTAAGAAATATGTCAAATATGCTTGACATTCACTCTATAGAAGAATATAATATAGTCAAATATATACGACATAAATCAGAAAGGAGAACAGATGAATCGTGTGAAAGAATTTCGCAAGGAACTGGGCATTTCTCAGCTCGAACTCGCCAAGGATATCGGTGTCTCGAGACAAACCATCAATATGATTGAGAACGACAAGTACAATCCAACCCTGGAACTCTGTCTCAATCTCGCCCGCAGCCTCCAAACTGACCTCAACAGTCTCTTTTGGGAGGATGATTTTTAAAAAAGGAGCCAACTCATGAAAAAAGAAACCTTCACTGAAAAACTGATCAAACGCATTTATGGCATTTCTGGCCCTCTTGACGAACACAAACGGCGCGAAGCTGACCGTATCGGTAATAAAATCTTTGTGATTCTCTTTTACCTCATGACTTTAGGTAATCTTATTCCCTTTGTCCTTGCTTATAAATACCCGCAAATTGTCGCTATCGGCTATCCTATTGTGATATTCGTCATTTCGATGATTTCTGCTCTCTATGTGCTCTCCCAAACCAAGAAAACAGGCATCATAGCCATTGATCCAGATATGTTGAGTGAGAAAGAAAGTAAGCAACTACACTACCCTGGTCTGAAAGCAGGTTTTTTCTTTGGACTATGGATGTTTTTTATAACGCCTCTCCTCCATGTACTCATAGGTGAAAGTCAGGACTATTTTCAGTCTCTCCTCACTATAAGAAATGCTGTATCAAGCATTCTAGGTTCTGTCTTCTTCGGAGCGAGCATACAGTTTCTCATCTCCCGTCGCATTGCAAAAGCTAAGAAAGATCAGGATAATGATTAGGAGGAAACTCATGAAAAAAGAAAAGAAACAGTCACGTTATCCTGGTCTGAAAGCAGGTTCGATTTATGGAACCGTGATATTTTTTATAATTCCACTCATTGATAGCCTAACAAGTGAAAATCCAAATTTTATCAGTTCTCTTCTAAATACAAAACATATTTTTAAAACTATACTGGGAGCTTTCTTTTTCGGAGTGATGATACATATTGTCGACTCACTTCGTATTGCAAAAGCTAAGGAAAATCAAGATAATGATTAGGAGATCCCCTATGAAATCACTATTAACTTTACTTACCTATCATCTTTTCTTCAGTTCCCTGCTCATCTTCATCATCATTTCAGGGAACTTGCCAATCGACGAGACATTCCTCGTGCTAGTCTTTATTCTAGCACTTAACAAAGGACTGACTTATCTAAAGATTGACTCCCAAAAAACGCGCACACTTAACTTAGCACTGTACTTTATGATTCTATCTTTACCACAACTGATGCTCGTCTCAGGCAATTGGAATTATTATTTACTGCTGACTATCGCGAGCCTTTCTTCCGTCACTTATCTTTATTATCTCTATCAATTCGTAAAAGAAAGTCAGTAAAACCGCTCACTTAGGAGGTTACTAGCATGAAAAAAGAAGACTTAACCACTCGCCTACTCCGAAATCTCTTTCATATCCAAGGCCCTTTTGATGAATGCCGGCAAGAGATTATCTACAAGGCTTGCGCCCGCTCCATGGTCCAAATCGTTTATTCTTCCTTCTTCCTCTTCTTGTTTTATCTGTTATTTGGACGCTTCATAGAAGCCGTTCGCTATGCCATGCCCTACGTTTACTCTGGACTCATTTTTTTCATTACTTTAAAAACTCAAAGAGCCGTCAAAGAACTCCATCTGGAAAAAGATGATAAGTCAGAAATCATCCTCAAAACCTACAGCAAAGGCCAAATCAAATTCCGAAGCTGGGTGGTGTTTATCGGTCTTCAGATTGGCCTCTTTACCTTACTCATCTTTCATAAAGTCTTCGTTCAGCAGATGTCCCTTTCAGATTTTGTGAAGCTCCTCATGCAATTCGATAAAAGTGTTCCTTTGCTGATGTATGGCCTGATTATCGGTAGCATTTTTGGAACCATGACCTACGGATTTCTATCACTACAGGAGGAGAAAACTCCTAAAAATACCAAACAGAAGGAGAAAAGCAATCAATGACCTCAATCTACGATTTTTCAGTCTTGAACCAAGATAACCAAACGACCCCCCTAGATGCCTATCGTGGTAAGGTTCTCTTGATTGTCAACACTGCTACTGGATGTGGTTTAACGCCCCAGTACCAAGGACTCCAAGAACTCTATGACCGCTATCAAGAACAAGGCTTTGAGATTTTAGACTTCCCTTGCAATCAGTTTATGGGGCAAGCACCAGGTAGCCCAGAGGAAATCAATAGTTTCTGTAGCCTACACTATCAAACCACCTTCCCACGCTTTGCCAAGATCAAAGTCAACGGTAAGGAAGCAGATCCTCTTTATGTTTGGCTAAAAGACCAGAAATCTGGCTCACTAGGAAAACGAATCGAATGGAATTTCGCTAAGTTTCTCATCGGTCGAGATGGACAGGTATTTGAACGCTTTTCTTCCAAAACAGATCCTAAACAGATTGAAGATGCCATACAAACCCTACTATAATTTCACAATCTCGCTATGATTAGGTCTCCTTTAGCCTAATGAATAGTGAGATTTTTTGATTGGCTTTGGCTTAAATAGAAAAACACCCCATGATATGAAACATAAAGTGTTATAAAAATGATACATTTTACAGCAGACAACCCTCTACTGACTACTATTTTTAACCCCAGCATATTCATAGGTTCTATTTCTGGGACACTCTTTTTCCGTTACTACCCTAAAATAAAAGCGATGCTCCCTCCCATCCTTGGCATTCTCCTTGTTTAGGACAAAGTAGTTTTTCTGATTCAAGGCCATAGTGCGTAGGATGTCATCGATCAAAAAAGTCAGTGGTACATTCATAGCAGAGTATTTTTGAAAATCCTCTTCAAAACGAATATAGGCATCTGAAAAATAATCCATCTGTAGTTTATTTTCATACAACTCTTTTCTAGTCATAAACCCCTTCCTCCCACAGTCGAATTTCTAGGATATCTGCAAGCTCTATCAACCTGTAGCCCTCGCTTGTTCTAATAGATAATGATTTAGAGGATAACTCTCTCACATTACCGATGATAGTGACTTTCTGCTTCTTTTCCTTGACCACAAAACTTCCCTTTAGTTGGCCAACATAAAGCTGGGAAAGCAAGTGTAGTTTCTCATCTAGAGTCAAATCTGTCGAAAAATCAATACGGCTTTTTTCTTCACTGAGCGAACTGGTGTGTTCCGAAAGGTAAAATCCCATCCACTTCTGCATACCTGGATCTTGATAATCTCGCGCGGATTGAAAGGGTAAATAAGAACGATCGATCATTTTAATCCATCTAATCCTCCAGCAGAATGGCCCCCAATCAGCTTGCTTCTAGCAAGACTCCTAGAGGCCTCTTCTAGTGCATTGGCTTTTAAAAGGGAGGTGAAACCAAATTCTTCCCGAATAGAGTCAATAGCCGTCTGGAGCCTTTCTTCTTTTTCTAGCTTGTCAACATCATCAAAGAGGGAAATCAAACCAAAGGACTCATCCACAAATCCTGAATAGTTGACTCCGATACTTCTGACCGCTCCAGAAGTGTATTTGTTATGAAATAGCTTCAAAACATGGTCTGTTAAAATAGCTGTATTATTGGTCGGTTCGACCTTCATTTGTGTGTGAATAGATTGCCGGATCTCCTGTTTAGAGAAACCGACATAGATAGAGACAAGGGTTGTTTTCTTGCCCGCCCTTCTCAGTCTAATAGCCACCTGCTCCGCCATTTCTCGAAGAATAATTTCGATATCCCGTAGCTTCACGTAGTCTCTAGGTAAGATTCGAGAATTTCCCAAACCTTGGGATTTGGCTTTATAGGGCTTATGAACATTGCTCTCATCAATCCCATTAGCATGAAACCACAAACTTAGGCCAGCCTGACCAAGAGCTTTCTGTAACTGGTCTGGATTGCTGGCGGCCAATTCTCTGATGGAAAAAATACCCAAGGCATTCAAGCGTTTCTCCATCCGCCTACCAATTCCCCAAAAGTCCGTCATCTTAGGAATAGCCCAAACTTTCTCTTCCACATCCTGGTAAGACCAGTTGGCCCTCATGGTCGGAGTATGCTTGGCCTCATTATCCAGAGCCAACTTTGCCAGTAAGGGATTGGCATTGGACATGCCCACTGTAGAGTAAATCCCTGTCTGCCTCCAAATATCCCTCTGAATGTGGGCAGAAAGCAGATCCAGCTTGTCTTTTCGAGAGAGACTCTTGTCAGGGATAAAATAGTTGAGCGAACTAGTGAGATCAATAAAGCCCTCATCAATAGAGTAGGGATAAATATCATCTGGGCTGCCATAGTTTTGAAAGATACGCTGGATTTCCATATTGACCGCTATGTATTCATCCATCCGAGGAGGTACAATCAAGGTCGCTTGAGCCCAATCTTCAATATAACGAACATAATCCGAGTCGGTAGGCAACCCTTGCTTTCGAGCATTGTAATAGGAAAATTTGCGCGTTTTGATATCAAAAGGCAGATCATAGGCCCGACCAACATTGGACTTGCCAAAAATCTTCTTAAACATGGGAGAGGAAGCTAGGATAAGACCAGTAGAATTATCTGCTCGACTCATGACACAAAGCGAGGTCTTTAGCGGATGCAAGCCCCTTTTCACACACTCAACGCTGGCATAAAAAGATTTCATATCGACAAAGGCAATGTCACTTTTGGGCTCTCTGGAATAATCAAAGTAGCCCATAGGCTAGCCCTCCATTGGCACAAAGTTTCCAACGATAATCCCTACAATCCGAGGATCTTCCTCATAGGAAATGAAAATGTCCTTGTATTTAGGATTGATTGATACTAGACGCAGGCCATCTTCCTCCCGATAAACCCGTTTGATATAGGTTTGGTTGTTACAAACCACCGCATAAACCGCCCCATCATAATCAAATCCTGTCTCTCGAATCAGAGCCACTGAACCATTTTGATATTTAGGTTCCATGGAGTCCCCAGCCACCCAAGACGCAAAATCATGGGCCAACTCCTCATTAAAGTAAACTGTATCAAAATTCTGATCATCGTAGACCGAAGCTCCAATCCCTGCTGACATGCGTTCGTAGACACGATACTCGTAGAGTCGCTCTGGCATGGTCGCCACCTTCTGAGTTTGTTCCTCTTGAGCCAGATTGCGAGCATAAAGAACAACCTTTTCCTTTCCTTGCTTGGAGAGGCTATTGTAGAGACGAACAATCTCGATCTGAGTGAAATAACCTTTTGCTACTTTTAAAATGTTCTCTAGCTGAGGAACCTTCTCCTGAGACGGTTCCTTAATCCCACGTTCCCAAGCCGAGTAAGCCTGAAAACTAATCCCAAGTTGCTCTGCAATTTCCTTCTGTGTCAATTTTAACTCTTTCCTCCGAGCCTTGAGTTTCGCTGGCTGATACATAATTCACCTCCTATTATATGCTTGAATGGAGAACATCTCCCTTAGAAAGACTAATCGATGGTTGAACTTACACTTTTAAAATTCAACCAATTTGGTTTAGTTTTATTATATAAAAAAAGTGGACAAATGTCTACTAGGAATATCAGAAACATCGTGAGTTTTCATCAAAGCTAACTTCTCAAAGTAACTTCCACTTGCCTGACCAAAGTGGAAATTAGTCTAAAACGGATTTTTATGGTGGAATTAAGTATGAGACGTTTGAGTTAGAAATGAGGTCTACTATGACAAAACATA
>NZ_JASHFB010000017.1:0-31383 GCF_047462815.1 Streptococcus mitis | reverse complement strand
TATGTTTTGTCATAGTAGACCTCATTTCTAACTCAAACGTCTCATACTTAATTCCACCATAAAAATCCGTTTTAGACTAATTTCCACTTTGGTCAGGCAAGTGGAAGTTACTTTGAGAAGTTAGCATTATACGATATTGGCTTACTATCATCAAGAAACCGCTTTATTTTTTTAGCTTTTTATGGTATGATAGATAAAATATCTAGGGGAAAACAAATGACCAACGAATTTTTACATTTTGAAAAAATCAGCCGCCAGACTTGGCAATCTTTACATCGAAAGACAACACCTCCTTTGACTGAAGAGGAATTAGAATCCATCAAGAGTTTTAATGACCAGATTAGTCTGCAGGACGTTACTGATGTCTATCTTCCCCTAGCCCATCTCATCCAGATTTACAAGCGTACCAAGGATGATTTGGCCTTTTCAAAAGGGATTTTCCTTCAACGTGAAAGCAAATCCCAGCCTTTTATCATTGGGGTTTCTGGGAGTGTTGCCGTTGGAAAATCCACAACCAGTCGCCTACTTCAAATCCTACTGTCCCGTACACTTACAGATGCTACGGTTGAGTTGGTAACAACTGACGGCTTTCTCTATCCCAACCAGACCTTGATTGAACAAGGGATTTTAAATCGCAAGGGATTTCCTGAAAGCTATGATATGGAAGCTCTTCTCAACTTCCTGGATCACATCAAAAATGGACAAGATGTAGATATTCCTGTCTATTCTCATGAAGTCTACGACATCGTACCTGAGGAAAAGCAAAGCGTCAAAGCTGCTGATTTTGTGATTGTCGAAGGTATTAATGTCTTTCAAAATCCACAAAACGAGCGTCTCTACATTACTGACTTCTTTGACTTTTCCATCTATGTTGATGCTGCCGTCGATGACATCGAGAGTTGGTATCTGGACCGTTTCTTGAAAATGCTGAGCCTAGCCCAAAGCGACCCTGATAGCTACTATTATCGTTTTACTCAAATGCCAATTGGGGAAGTGGAATCCTTTGCCCATCAAGTCTGGACCAGTATCAATCTCACAAATCTACAAAATTATATTGAACCAACCAGAAATCGTGCAGAAGTGATTCTGCATAAAACAAAGAACCATGAAATCGATGAAATTTACTTAAAAAAGTAATTTTCTCTTGTCAAAACGTAAGTTTTCAGATATAATGGTATAGTTAGTAAATATGGAGGTAAGAACATTGGCAAACATTAAATCAGCTATCAAACGCGCTGAATTGAACGTTAAACAAAACGAAAAGAACTCAGCTCAAAAATCAGCTATGCGTACTGCTATCAAAGCTTTCGAAGCAAACCCATCTGAAGAACTTTTCCGTGCTGCTAGCTCAGCTATCGATAAAGCAGAAACTAAAGGTTTGATTCACAAAAACAAAGCAAGCCGCGACAAAGCTCGTCTTTCAGCTAAACTTGCTAAATAAGAAACAGTCCATGGAGGCTGTTTTTTTGTCCTCAAATAGAAAAAGGTAGAAAATGAAAATCGCAATTATCGGATATTCTGGTGCTGGTAAGTCAACGCTAGCTGAAAAGTTATCTCTCTACTACTCCATCCCAAAACTTCACATGGACACACTCCAATTTCAGCCTGGTTGGCAAGACAGTGACCGTGACTGGATGTTGGATGAAATGAAAAGCTTTCTCACAACACAGGAAGCTTGGGTCATTGATGGGAATTATTCTTGGTGCTATTACGAGGAAAGAATGCAGGAAGCTGACCAAATCATCTTTTTAAACTTCTCTTCTTGGAATTGTTTGCTAAGAGCCTTTAAGCGCTATTTAAAATACAGAGGAAAAGTGAGAGAAAGTATGGCAGCTGGTTGTCAAGAACAATTTAATTGGGAGTTTATCAGATGGATTCTCAGAGATGGACGGACAAATAATGCTAAGGAAAGATACCAAAAATTTTGCCAAGAATACTCACATAAAGTCACTATTATTCGAAATCAGAAAGAACTAGATCAATTTCTGGATAAGAAAAGGAAGTCCTCCAATTCATAAAGAAGGGCTTCCTTTTTGGCTATAATTATTCTGCAATCAAGGTTTCCAAACCAACCTTCATCATATCAGTGAAGGTATTTTGACGTTCTTCTGCAGTCGTGTCTTCATCTGGATTGACCAAACTATCAGAAATAGTCATGATGGCAAGCGCGTCAACATGGTGTTGGGCTGCCAGATAGTAAAGGGCTGCTGCTTCCATTTCCACAGCCTTGACTCCCCATTTACCAAGTTCGATGTTCTTTTCAAAGTAGTTTGAGTAAAAGACATCAGAAGACAAAACGTTCCCAACGTGGGTGGTCATACCGAGTTCTTTGGCGATATGGTAGGCCTTGTCCAGCAAATCAAAGCTAGCGATTTGTGGGAAATCGTACTGTGGCCAGTCATTACGGACGATGTTTGAGTTGGTTGCCGCTGCCTGCGCCAAAACCAATTCACGAACGTGAACATCTTCATTCAAAGAACCCGCAGTTCCCACACGAATCAATTTTTTCACACCGTAGTCAACAATCAACTCACGCGCATAAATCGAAATAGATGGCATCCCCATCCCAGTTCCCATGACTGATACACGGTGGCCCTTGTAAGTACCAGTGTAACCAAACATGTTACGTACTTCGTTAAAACAAACAGCATCTTCAAGGAAATTCTCCGCAATAAACTTAGCACGAAGAGGATCCCCAGGAAGAAGAATTTTATCAGCAATTTCACCCTGCTGAGCAGCAATATGGATAGACATAATTAAGATATAAAGGGCGACAGAGAACAAAGTAAAAATAGGAAACTGACGAAGCATCTCCGATGCTAGACAGTTTATCTTTTTTACACAGTTCTCCGCCCGTATTCAGTTCAATGAATACAGTTAACCCATCCTTTCTTTATTCTAAAATTTATAATCAGAAAGATACCAAACCCGTCAAAAAGCAAAGGGAAAATAGGAGTTGGGCGCAGTGAGCGATGCTCGCTAGACTAACTATCTTTTTCCCACTGCTTTTAGGGTGGGTTCAATTCCTTTCTTTCTTAATTTTGATAATATTGAGAAGATTAGATCGGCTTCAATTCAAATCTGAACTCCCCCTTCTCTTCTGAGTTTTTAGAAAAGTTTTCCGCTCGTGTTCAAATTAGAACACCTCACTCTACCTTTCTTTTTTTATTTTTATATTTCATAGCTAGGAAAAATCGGATTCAATCAAGATTCCAATAGGCCTACTTCATTTTTATTTAAAACAGTTATTGATAAACTGACAATAGTTTTTAATCTTTTAAGTTAAATCCTTAACTAGAAGAAATGGGCATTTCCTACCTAATTACTTTATTATTTGACTTCTGACACAGTATGCTAGCACAAGGAAAGTGGTCTAACATTTTTGCAAATTCATAGGCTAAAACAGCTGTTACTAAGAGATACGGAAGAGAATCTATACCTAGCCCAGTGAAACCTATAACTAATCCGGTTGCAGAAATGGGCGCCCTCAAGGTCACTGATAAAAAGCAAACCGATCCCAAAAGTAAAACGGTTGGCTGACTGTCCAAACCTATAATCATGCTCAAGAGACCAGCTCCAGCCATCCCCAAGGCAAAAGATGGCGTAAGTGTACCACCATAGGCCCCTGCCCACAGAGTAATAAGAACGACCAGTGCTTTTAGGATAAACAAGAGGAATACTGTTTTGCCATTGCTACCATTCAATACTTCCTGAGCCATCATACGTCCATTTCCAAGTAGATGTGGAAAATAACTTGCCAACCCAGCAAGAAAAAGAAAAGCTGTAGGCAATGTGAGAAGTATTCGTTTATCTTTTATTCTGTTTGAAGACGCTGCCTTACTTAAGTGACCAAAAAGCCAAGCTAGTGGGGTTAAGAAAAGAAGTAATAAGGGAATATTCCATATTTCCTTTAATGACCATGTGATGGCTGGAATCTGATAAAGAGCCTGATCTGAAATAACCCAGCCTGCTATATAGGTTGAGACATAGGTAGCCAAACCGACTAAGACAAATCGTTTAATAGATAGAGCAATTCCTAGGGTTTCAAAAACAAAGAAGACACTTGTTAATGGAACCTGATAAACAGCCGCTAAACCAGCACCAGCACCACAAGCAAGGAGAAAGATCTGATCCTTCTTAGAGAGAGAACATATTTTTCCAATTGGTCCTGCAAATAGAGTTCCAATCTCTCGTGGCGCAGCTTCTTTACCAATAGGTGCTCCCCCTCCAACTGCAATAATCTGCCAAATTGAATGAAATAGCTGTTTTAAAAAATGAAGTTTGTATTGTGAACTCTCATCCTTCATCTGTGCTTTAATGGAAAAAATCTGTGATTTTTTTTGCAAGAAATACCAGACCAAGGATGAGCTGACACCTACGATTATTAAACTTAATCCTATCCGCGATGAGGAAACTCCATCTGTCAAGAATACAGTTTGATGCTCTGATTGACCAAAAGCTATCCCCTCTATTATCTTTAAAAGATAATGTAGAAAAATACCAGATAAACCTGAAACTATTCCTTGCAAAATGACTGCTAGAAATAATTTAAGATTATAAGGGATTTTCTGAAAATTACTCCTCAATTCTTTTAACATAGTAATAATTCAGCAAAAACGGCTTTAAGTAAGCCTTTAAAATCACCTTTAACACACTCAGCCACTTCTATAACCTCTTCGTGGTTAATCTCTTATTTGAAACCAGTAGTATAGTTAGTAATACATAAACTTCCTAGAAGTTTCAAACCTGAGTAGGCTACAACAATAACTTCAGGAGCAGTTGACATTCCGACCACATCTGTTCCAAGCATCTTATAGGTACGAATTTCTACTCGTGTTCAAATCCAAACACGCGCTCTACCTTTCTGTTTATACTCTTCGAAAATCTCTTCAAACCACGTCAACGTCGCCTTGCCGTATGTATGGTTACTGACTTCGTCAGTTCTATCCACAACCTCAAAACAGTGTTTTGAGCTGACTTCGTCAGTTATATCTACAACCTCAAAGTAGTGCTTTGAGCAGCCTGCGGCTAGTTTCCTAGTTTGCTCTTTGATTTTCATTGAATATTAATTTTGTTCTTTCACAGAGAGCTACCTGAGTTCTATTCAAGCTCAGGTAGTACTTTCTTATAAACTAGACAAACTAACTGTCATTGTACCATCAGATTACAAGACATCATCATCACTCACCTTAGAATTCAATGTTGTTCCCCAGTGAGTAATTTTTCGATGCGGTTGAGCCAGGAGAGGTCTGTTATCATAGATTGTTTGCCATCTATTCCAGATAAGACCTGTTCTCTTTTCGATCTTAATTCGCAGATTTCTCATATTTTCTTTAATTGGAAGGTTGAGTACAAAACCTGCAGTCTGGTTACGTCCATTTCCTTCCCAAGAATGACTGCGAACAACTGAATGACCATTTTTATCTACTGTAACTTCTTCCCAAGTTATAGAATAGCGTGCAATGTAAGCTCCACTATGCTGAATAGTTAGGGTTTTATCTTTTACAGGAGTGTAATTTAACACTTGTACTGGCTTAGAAGTTGGTGGTGTCACAGCATTCTTAGCTATAAATCGAAATACTTCTACTTCAGCAAGACTGAGAGCTTGATTTTTCTGACGCAATTGAATACGGACACGGCGACCCAACTTGCCATCCAACTGAAGATCTAGACGATTTCCTTCTAAACGAGAAACATATTTTCTAGTAACTTCTGTCCCTTTTTCATCATATAAAATCACATCAAAATCTGCCAAACGTTTGGAAAGCTCGCCATCTCCACGATTATAAAGACGGACAAGTCCTACCTGTTCTGTACGACCCAAATCAACTTCCCACCAAGGCTGATTTTCAAATTTTGTATGAGTAATTGATTGCTGGCTGTAGCTACTATTGGTATTGCCATCCAAGGCACGACTAGCATCTCCTCCAAACTCGGTAGAACTTTGGCGTGCTTGCTTTTTCCATGCGATATTCTCAGCACGCAAAACTTGAACTTCTGCGAGACTGAGAGCATTGTAACCATCTAACTCAATACGGACAAAACGAGCTTTTTTATAGTCAATTGCAATTTGTGCAGAGATATCTTTCAGAGATGCAATGCGCTTTCTTTCAATTTCTTTCCCAGAACTATCTAAAAGAATCACATTAAAATTGGTAAGCCTATCCTGAGCAGTATCTTTTCGATTATAGATGTTGATTTGACGAATCGTTTCTTCCTTATCTAAATCGACTTGCCACCAAGGCTTAGATTGAAACTCTGTATGCGTTACAGAATGATGAGCATAATTCCCATCAACTTTTCCATCTACAGCCCTTCTAGCGTCACCTCCAAAAGCTGTCGAACTTTGGGTAACCCGTTTCCCTAGAGCTATATTTTCAAGAGGTTCAGCGCTTGGTTGACTAGATGACAGAGGGAGTTGTTGTTTCTTAAAGAAAGAAATTTTTTCCAGTTTTGGATCACGGTAACCCTGCTTGTCCAATGTTGTTCGTTTTCCAATATTAAAGTTTGGAATATCATTCATGCGACTTTCAAAATAGCCACGCGAACGGTGTTTAACATTGGCGCTTCCTGTAGATGTCACCACATCACTATCATTTTGTAGCACAGATGTAACCACATTGTCGTTATCCACTACATAATGTTTAATTTTTCCATTTACAGCAAGTTTCCGACTTTCTAGTCCTACATCCCAGAAACCATTTTTGGCATTCCAGATTGTTCTTGAAGTAATGACCTTAGGCGCATTAAATGTTGTCACTTTTTTCAAAACATTGTTATAAAAAGTAGGATATTTCTGATAGGCTTCAACTGCTGCTATTTGAGCTAAGTAACCTCCTAGCGAATGACCTGTCATATACAGATTGGTAATGCTGGAATCCTGCGCCAATTCTTTTACCACATTACGGATATCATCCGCTTGTGCAGGTTTATTTCCTCCTAGCAAGGTCAAGTCCGTTCTCAAATCTTTGGCATCATTCAGTCTTGTCCCACGTATAGCCAACATTTGAACAGTATTGTCTTTTAAATAAGGAAAATCACTCTTAGTTTCAAATAGATAAGCATCCAAACCACTAGCTGTATGGTAAGCTTTTTTCATCTTCCAAAACGGGGCCAACTCATTGTGCATCATCTTATATTCTTGACGATTCAAGTAGAGACTCGGAAATGGATTTTTATGATCTAGAATTTTTTCGATATAGTCATCATCACGATAGGATAACTCCATAAAGAGAAGAGCATCTCGATCTGTAACATACCATTGTTTCTTATTATCATCTTCCCCATCTGCTAATCCGTCTCCATCACTGTCTGCCAGTAATGGATGACTGTTATATCCTAAATAGTCCTTACCATCTTTACGATAAACATAAAGCTCATCCTTATTTTTGATACCATCCTGATCATCATCACCTTCCAAATCAAGGACCTTTTCACCATAAAGAGAATTGTCAAGTAAATCATTTTCTGAGTGCAGTTCTCCTTTTGAGATTTTCAAGAGATCTTCTGCTGTCACAGGACGAGAAGTTGTAGACTCATCCTTTACATTTTCCTCTCTATTCACTTCTTCAGGAACTAGAGCAGGCTCTGTTTTATGGGATTCCAGCTTTTCTTCTTCCTTCTGATTTTTAAGGACTTCTTTTGTTTCCGGAGCTGGTTGGATAACTGCTACTCTTTCCTCTATAAGAGGCGTTTCCTGTTTTTTATCAGTATTTTCTAGTTTTGTCGGACTATCCGTTGCATTTACTACTAGAGGAGTTTCGTTTTTCACAACTGGACTTCCTTCATTGGCAGAAATTCCTGTCGGTGCTAAAAAAGCAAAACCAACTGCAACAGATACAACTCCGATACTTAATTTTTTTATGCCAAAACGCATCATTCGTTGACCGATTTTCATTCTTTTCTAACTTTCTTTTATTTTCCCCTATTTACCAATAATTGATAAATAAGCATGTGATAAATTTTTACTAAAGATATAGTAGTTGATTGGATTTTTGTTCATCTTTTAATCACAACAAACCCAATCTTCTCTACTAAAAACGATGAGAACTCCCCCTTTCTAGTCTAATGCCATCACCAATTTTTTTACAATTCTGCAAGAATCGCTTTAAGCAAGCCTTTGAAATCACCTTTGACACGTTCTGTTACTTCCACAACTTCTTCGTGGTTGAGTTCTTCTTGGAAACCAGCCGCAAAGTTAGTAATACATGAAATTCCTAGAACTTTCAAACCCGAGTGGGCTGCCACAATAACTTCAGGAACCGTAGACATACCGACTGCATCAGCTCCCAGTGTCTTATAGGCACGAATTTCTGCTGGTGTTTCATAAGTTGGACCAGTAACACCGATATAGACACCTTCGTCAAGCTTGATACCAAGTTTTTTAGCCACTTCATGGGCAGTAGCACGGTATTCTGGTGTGTAGGCCTTAGACATATCTGGGAAACGTGGACCAAAATCATCCAAGTTTTCACCCATCAATGGGTTTTGTCCCGTCATATTGATATGATCTGAGATAGCCATCAAGGTACCAGGACCATAACCAATACCACCAGCTGCATTAGTTACAATGACACCTTCACATCCTAGCACTTTCATGACACGTACTGGGAAAGTCACGACTTCCAGAGGATTTCCTTCGTAGAAATGGAAACGACCTTGAAGAGCCAAAACCTTGCGACCTGCAAGTTCCCCATATACTAATTTACCAGCGTGACCAACTACTGTAGAGCGGCCCCAGTTTGGAATATCTGCATAGTCTACTACAACAGGATTTTCGATTTCTTCTGCAAGTTCTCCCAGACCTGATCCAAGGATTAAACCAAACTCGGGAGCTTGGATTCCCTTGTCTTTCAGGAAGGCAGCTGTTTCATTGATCTTATCTAAAAATGTCATTGTGTGTCTCCTTTATTAGTTTTTAGCATTTGACCGATTTTGTCAAAGGTTTTTGCATTGCGAATGGTGATGTTGCGATAAAAAGGCATCTTGAGCAAGTACTTGTGATAGGCAGTTGCATAGTAGGATTCCTCAGAGAATTTCCCCCAGAAAATCCCAAGTCTTCCAAAATGAACAACTTCATCTTCCAGTTCCAAACCGTTCACTTTCTCGATCACTTGATCCACATCCAAGCTCTCCGTGTAGAAGAGGACATCCTTTCGAGCTAGGTCTTTGGTCCACCAAGCTGGTAAACTCTCCACTTCTGCTTCATAGTCTTCTTGACTCAGTAAAGAAAAGCTCTGAATAAATTGATAATGGATTCCAAAGAAAGTCCCTAATTTTTCAACCAATTGGGCTTTGGGAGCTGTCGAAGTAAAGAAAATGTTGCCACTGTTGATGTAGGTTTCAAGCTTTTCCAGTCCCAACTCTGTCAGTTCTTGACGAAGTTGCGCCATGACAACCTTATTTTTCCCACCGACATTAATGCCCCTTACCAGTAAAGCATAGCGTGTCATCTTATACCAATTTATCTAAGAAACTTTCCCCAATCATGGCAGTTTCAACACCAAAGTTATCCGCAACTGTCGCTGAGATGTCTGCAAAATGTCCAACTGGAATGACACCATTTCCCTTAAAGCTAGGGCTGTAAGCTAAAAGTGGAATATATTCACGAGTGTGGTCTGTTCCTGCATAGGTTGGGTCATTTCCATGGTCCGCAGTAATCAAGAGAAGGTCGTTCTCCCTCATGGCAGCGATAATTTCAGGCAAGCGCTCATCGAACTCATGCAAGCAATCACGATAACCGTGAGCATTACGACGGTGGCCGTAAAGAGCATCAAAGTCAACTAAGTTTGTGAAGGAGAATCCTTTTTCAAACTCAGCAAGGCCCATGGTCTTCAATAGTGTATCAATTCCGTGGCTATTTGACTTATTGTGGCCCATATCATGGTTGATACCCGCACCGTTAAAGATATCATTGATTTTACCAACAGCATAAGTATCGATACCAGCTTCATTCAATTTATCCAAAACAGTCGGTGCAAATGGGGATACAGCCAAGTCACGACGGTTTGCTGTACGAGTGAAGTTACCAGGCTCACCTACATAAGGGCGAGCAATGATACGACCTAGAAGGGCAGGGCGCTCAAGTGTAATCGAACGAGCGTATTCACAGATACGGTACAATTCGTCCAAAGGAATACTATCTTCGTGGGCAGCAATTTGCAAAACAGGGTCAGCTGAAGTATAGATAATCAACTCTCCAGTTTCCATCTGACGTGGTCCAAAATCATCGATAACAGCCGTTCCTGAGTAAGGTTTGTTAGCTTCACGAATGACCTTACGTCCTGAAAATTCTTCGATTTTTGTCAGGATTTCTTCTGGGAATCCGTTCCAAAAAGTATCGAAAGGCTCAGTAATATTGAGTCCCATGATTTCCCAGTGTCCAGTCATCGTATCCTTACCAAGAGATACTTCTTCCAATTTTGTTGCATATCCTGTTGGATTGCTTTCAGCTGGAACAGTCTTAAGAGGAGTTTCTCGAGGAATATTTCCAAGACCAATTTTAGCCATGTTTGGGACATTCAAACCAACTGCTTTTGAAATGTGTCCTAATGTGTCAGAAGCTCCATCTGGAACTCCTGCATTGACAAAGTTATTAGCATCTGGTGCAGCACCGATTCCTACAGAATCCAATACCACCAAGTGAATACGATTAAATTTTGACATAGTGTATCTCCTTATTATTTTAGTTATTTTGCTTTTGTTGAAGTTAAAATCTGAACCCCGTCTCGTCCAGCAACGATGACCTTATCCACCATTTGGTTGAATAAGCCGTGCTCCACGACGCCAACCACATGGTCCAATTCTTGTCCGAAAGCAATTGGATCTTCAATGACATCCAAAGCAAGGTCAATGATAAAATTCTGCATATCGGTCACAAAACGTTGGCCGTCTTTTTCACGGAAACTTGGTTTGTAGCCAGCTCGCTCAAAACGACGAAAGACCTGTTCTGCGCCATACTGAACCACTTCTACTGGCAATTTAAAAGCACCTAGTTTGTCTACTAGCTTGCTTTCATCCACCACCCAAATGTATTCTTTTGAAGGCGTTGCGACAACTTTCTCCATCAGAAGGGCACCACCACCACCTTTGATTCCATTAAACTGACTATCCACTTCATCCGCTCCATCAACCGTCACATCGACAACATCTACTTGGTCAATAGACTTGAGCGGGATATTAAGCCCTTCAGCCTGTTTACTAGTCACACTAGAAGTCGTTACAGCTGTAATCTGCAACCCTTCTTCCTTGATACGACGACCAATTTCTTCTACGAAATAATAGGCAGTAGACCCCGTTCCAAGTCCGACTACCATGCCATCCTTGACATACTCAGCAGCCTTGATACCTGCCATTTTCTTCAGATTTTCCACTCAAACACCTCCATTAAAGAGCTATCTCTATTATATCATGTATCCGTTTTTATTTCATGGATACACTAGAAAAACCCGAACATTTTTATGTCCACCTTGTTTTGGTAGTTAGAATCTTAGTTATGAGAACTTGTAGATAAAAACAGGTCCTAGCCAAAAGCAGCAACAGTTGATTTTTTATCATAAAGATGATTAAATAGTTAAGTACAGAAAAGGAGAAATAAGATGAACCCATTAGATTTGTTTAACCAAGTAAAAGAATTAATCGAAACAAAAGATTTCGAAGCTGCAAAAACATTTGTTGCAGAAAATCAAGAACAGCTTGGAGAATACTTCTCTCAAGCTCAGCAGTTGATTTCCGGTTCAGAAGGTCTAGATGGCTTCGTTAGCAAGATTAAAGGATTTTTCTAAAAATATAAGAGGCTGGCAAAACTCAATTTCAGTAGAAAATGAAATTAATTTTCCCACAATAAAACGCATAGTGTCAAATTTTTTGTAAATCTGATACTATGCGTTTTTTATAATTAACTATGTTCTGTGATAAATTTATAGGCTTCTTGACCAGCGATAGCTCCATCTCCAACCGCTGTTGTTACTTGTCGGAGGTCCTTCAAGCGAACATCTCCAACTGCAAAGATACCGTCAACTGCAGTCTTCATGTGGCTATCTGTCACAATCCAGCCTGCCTGATCTTGAATATTCAATTCTTTAACAAAATCGCTAAGAGGGTCCAATCCAACATAGATAAAGACACCACCGAAGGCTTGTTCTGTCACTTGACCTGTTTTCACATTTTCAAACACGACTGATTCTACTCTGTTTTCACCCTTGATTTCCTTTACTACAGAATCCCAGATAAAGCTGACTTTCTCATTCGCAAAGGCGCGGTCTTGTAATACCTTTTGAGCACGAAGTTGATCACGACGGTGAACAATGGTAACAGTCTTAGCAAAACGAGTCAAGAAGAGGGCTTCTTCAACAGCCGAATCTCCACCACCGACTACCAACAAATCTTGGTCACGGAAGAAAGCACCATCACACACAGCACAGTAAGAAACACCACGACTGTTCAGTTCTTCTTCTCCAGACACTCCCAAAGGACGGTGTTTAGAACCAGTCGCTACGATAACTGTACGTGTTTCATACGTTTGATCATCAGTAATCACTTTCTTAAAATCACCATGGTCTTCGACATTTTCAACATAGCCATAAATGTGCTCAACACCAAGATTTTCAAGCGGTTCAAACATCTTTTCTGCCAATTCTGGTCCACTGATATTAGCGTACCCTGGGTAATTTTCTATATCAGATGTATTATTCATCTGACCACCTGGCAGACCGCCTTCAATCAAGGCTACTTTCAAATTGCTTCGAGCAGCGTATAAGGCCGCAGTCATCCCTGCAGGTCCAGCACCGATAATAATAGTATCGTACATATAGTTTCCTTCTTTCTTGTTGTAACTATCTTTATTCTAACTCTTTCCTGTCAATCACGCAAGGATTATGCCTTGAAAACAATAATTAAACTCATAACCGCAAAGGATAATACTGGAACAACCAAGACCCCAATCATAATCATATCATAGAGATGGGCTTGGCGAGCCTTGGCTGTCTTATCAATTCCCGACATGGCTCTCAGTCCAATCCAAATTCCTAAAAAAATCAGGACAAGGATGGCGGTCAAGATTAAACTCTCGAAATATAAAGAAAATAGTTGCAGTAGCATGATTTCTCTCATTTCTATCTTTTTTAAAGAGTAAACTCAGCTAGTCCAGCTAACTGAGTTTTCCTTTATCTATTATATCAAATATAAGTCCGTTTGTAACTAGCGAAGAATTCTTTTGTCCGCTCTTCTTTAGGATGGTGGATAATCTCATCCGGTGTTCCAGACTCAATGATTTTCCCCTTATCTAGGAAGAGAATCTTATCAGCTACTTGGGCTACAAAGGACATGTCATGACTGACCAAAATCATGGTTTGACCTGACTTAGCAGCATCTGCAATAGACTTCTCTACTTCACCGACCAATTCTGGGTCAAGGGCTGAAGTTGGTTCATCTAAGAGCAAAACATCTGGTTTCATAGCAAGCGCACGCGCTAGGGCAACCCGTTGCTTCTGTCCACCTGATAAATGGCGAGGGTAATGGTTTTCACGGTCAGAAAGCCCAACCTTAGCCAACTCTTCCTTGGCAATCTTAGTCGCTTCTTGATCAGACAATTTCTTGACAACAACCAAGCCTTCTTTCACATTATCAAGTGCTGTTCGGCGTTCAAACAAATTAAACTGTTGGAAAACCATAGACAGCTTACGGCGTAGGGAAAGGATTTCTTCTTGAGTGATTTTAGAAAAATCAACTAAGAAATCATCAATCTGAATAGAGCCACTGTCAGGTGTTTCAAGATAATTGAGACTGCGAAGAAAGGTTGATTTTCCAGCTCCTGAAGAACCAATCAAGGCTACAACTTCCCCTTTTTGAATATCCAAGTTCAGATGATCCAAGACAGTCTGTCCTGAAAAGGATTTGCTTAAATTCGAAATCTTAATCATTAACGAAGGTCTCCTTTCACATCTGTTTGCACTGTATCAGGTGCAGAAATAGCCATTTTTCTCTCGATGAAACGACCGAGGCTTTCAATTCCGATATTGACCACCCAATAAACAAGGGCAACGGAGATAAAGCGTTCAAAATAGCGGTAATCAGCCCCACCTAAAATCTGAGCTTGGGCAAATACTTCCACAACACCCGCACTAAAGGCTAGGGAAGTTCCCTTGGTCAAGCCGATTAGGGAATTGATTAAAGTTGGAGTCGCCACAACTGCTGCATTTGGAATAATCACGCGACGATAAACTTGTGCTTGTGTCATACCCAGACTGCGTGCCGCCTCAATCTCACCAGGATTTACTGAGAGAATGGCTGCACGAATTGTTTCACTAGCATAAGCTGCCTCATTAAAAGCAAAGGCGACAATCGCAAAAGCAGCGGCTGGAATTGCATTGATATTGAGACCAGTTCCCCATTGCTGATTGAGAGCTTTCAAAGCCAAAGGAATTCCGTAGTAGGTCAACATGAGTTGCACCAAAATCGGTGTCCCTTTTAAGAAACTAACGAAGAAGGCCTGCAAGGGATATAAAATCTTGACACGATTGATCTTCACAATGGCAAAAAGAAGTGCTAAAACCAAGCCAAAAAGGGCACCACCAATTGTCAACATAATCGTTGTTGGAAGTTGTTGGACAATTCTCGGGATTCCATCAAAGACCGAACGCAAGCTAAACAGCTTGCCATCCGGAATCAATTGCATCAAGTTTTGGTACCAATCTGATGCTAAAATCGTTATAACATTCATAAAAACATCCTCTCCTGATAATGATTCATTCTACCATACTTCTGCCGTCAATGAAATTATTTGCTACGGTCAGATACAGACTTTATCTACCTACTAGTTTATCATACTTTGAAACAGGGAGGTTATATATTTTATCTATCAAAGAGATAGATAAAAACTATTTCAATCCCAGTTCTTCATAAGGTTTTCGATAACCGATTTGCTTAACAGTTCCATTTTCTACTAAAATTGGCCGTTTTAACAACATGCCGTCACTTGCTAGCAACTCAGCCGCTTCTTGGTTTGACAGGCTTCCTACCTTATCTTTCAGCCCTAATTCACGGTATTTGATCCCACTGGTGTTAAAAAATTGCTTCAACTCGAAACCTGAGGTTTCTAGCCAGTTTAAAATGACTTCTTGGCTAGGTGTTTCTTCGACGATATGAACGGCTTTATAGTCCACACCGAGTTGGTTTAATTCTTGTTTTGCTTTTTTACAAGTTGAACATTTTGGATATTCGATAAATTCTAACATGTGTTTCACTTTCTATTTTATATCTTTAAAATCTGCGCCTTCATGCTCCAAGAGCCAAGCTTTCTTTTCCACTCCTGCAGCATAACCTGTCAGACGCTTGCCTGCTCCTATCACACGATGACAAGGTACTAGGATAGACCAAGGATTGCGCCCCACTGCTCCACCAATTGCTTGAGCAGAAGCCACTTGCAAATCTTGTGCTATTTGCCCATAGGTCACTGTCTGACCATAAGGAATTCCCTGTAAATAGGACCAAACTCTCTTTTCAAAATCCGTTCCGATTGGCGCCAAGGGTAAGTTGGATAAATCCTGAGACTTTCCTTTAAAGTAAGCATCTAAGCAAGTAATAACTGGGTCTAAAATGGGATGACTAACAACTGCTTCTATCGTCTCATCTCCTAGTCCCCTCTCAAAATGCTTCTGCTCCTGCACCCAAATGCCATACAGATATTGCTCGTCGGCAACCAAAGACAAGGTTCCTATTGGCGAAAAGTAGAGCTTTTTTACGTACTTCTTTTGCATTATTTCTTCAATTTTTGATAGGCCAAACGTTCGCCATCAACTGGAACCTTACCAACCTGTTTAAAACCGAGTTTTTCAAAGATATGCTGCATGGCCTTGTTTGCAACATGCGTATCTGAGCGAAAATCTAGATAGTCAAAACCTTCAATCAAGCCTTCTAGGAAAGTCTGAGCAACCCCCTGTCCCTGGACATCTGCTGCCACAGCAATACGGTGAAAGACTAGGTACTCTGACTCTCCAGCTTGCCATTTTCCTTCATAAATGGCTTCATAAGCTGCATCTGGACTCTTGGTCACAGCTGCATAAGCTAGTAGTTCTCCCTCTTCCAAGGCTACGTAGGCTTGACCTGAGATAATATCCTCAATAATAATATCAGCATTTGGATAGCCATTTTGCCACTGGTCGCTACCAACATCTGCTAAACATTTTTTAGCATCTTCCATCACCTGCATGATGGCATCTACTTCATTTGGAAAAGCTAAACGAATCTCCATCTTTTCTCCTCATTTCTGACTAGTTTCTCCCATCATAGCATAATTTAAGCCTTTTCACAAGCAGTTAAAACTTGACTTTTTATTTTTGTTATTTTATAATCTAGTTATTAAAACTAGATAAAAAGGAGTTGAAAATGAAAACCACCTTTTCCTACCCAAAATGGGCAGAAATCCCAAATATTGACCTCTATCTGGACCAAGTTTTGCTCTATGTCAATCAGGTCTGCGCCCCTATTTCTCCTGATAAAGACAAGGGCCTGACAGCATCCATGGTCAACAATTATGTCAAACATGGTTACCTGACAAAGCCTGACAAGAAAAAATACCAACGCCAACAAATTGCCCGTTTGATTGCTATCACAACCCTCAAGTCGGTATTCTCTATTCAAGAAATAGCACAGACACTTAATACTCTACAAACTCAAGCAAGTTCAGACCAACTCTACGACGCTTTTGTGGACTACATGAACCAAGGAATTGATCCAGCTAACCCCATTATCCAAACCAGCTGCCAAACCGTTAAACTCTATCATCAAACTCTAGCCTTAATCGATCATACTCAAGAGGAGGTAATCCAATGAACACCAGTCTTAAACTCAGCAAACAACTCAGTTTTGGAGAGGAGATTGCTAATAGTGTGACCCATGCTGTGGGTGCAATCATCATGCTCATCTTACTCCCCATTTCATCCACCTATAGTTATGAGGCACACGGATTTTTATCCTCTATCGGAGTTTCCATTTTCGTTATTAGTCTCTTTCTCATGTTTCTATCATCCACCATTTATCACTCTATGGCCTATGGTTCGACCCATAAATACGTCTTGAGAATCATTGATCATTCTATGATTTACGTTGCTATCGCAGGCTCTTATACGCCAATCGTCTTAACCTTGATGAATAACTGGTTTGGCTATCTGATTATTGCCATCCAGTGGGGAACGACCATCTTTGGTATTCTCTATAAAATCTTTGCTAAAAAAGTCAATGAGAAATTTAGCCTTGCTCTTTACCTGATTATGGGCTGGTTGGTTCTAGCTATCATTCCTGCCATTATCAGTCAAACAACGCCCATCTTTTGGAGTCTCATGGTAAGCGGTGGACTCTCTTATACAGTTGGAGCTGGATTTTACGCCAAGAAAAAACCTTATTTCCACATGATTTGGCATCTCTTTATCCTAGCAGCATCTACCCTCCAATACATTGCCATTGTTTATTACATGTAAAAATAGGTTAGGACAAAGAATCCTAACCTATTTTTATTCTCTATGATGTTTTATACCCAATCAAAAAAGTACTCTAGTCCATTTTATAGTACCTACTAGCGTGCCGTCAATTATGGAATACTGCTTCCCTACTAGTATGTAAATCAGAATAGTTATACTCTTCAAACCACGTCAGCGTCGCCTTACCGTATATATGTGACTGACTTCGTCAGTCTTATCTACAGCCTCAAAACAGTGTTTTGAGCAACTTGCGGCTAGCTTCCTAGTTTGCTTTTCGATTTTCATTGAGTATTAAATCATAATCATTCGTTAATGAAGCGTACCTAACGAATCAAGCCAGACAAATGGTCAGATAACAAAAAAAACGTTTTCCAACGTTTTTTTGACTGTGATTTATTTACATCTGCTTCTACTTACGGCAAATCATTCCCTGCAGCAAGATAAATTTCATACCATTCTTTTCTTGTTAAGCTAAAGTTTGTCGCTTGGCTAGCTTCTATCAAATGCTGAGGATTTGTTGTACCTACGACTGCCTGCATTTTTGCTGGATAACGCAATATCCAAGAAATGGCAATAGTTGAAGGGGTTACTCCATATTTAAAAGCTAAACGATCAAGTACTTGATTTAAAGCTTGAAATTTCTCATTTCCAACAAAATTCCCTTTAAAATATCCGAACTGCAAGACTGACCAGGCCTGAATAACCATATCGTTTAATTTGCAGTATTCAAAGACGCTTCCATCACGCAAAGCTGCCTTGTTGCCTTCCATATTAACATGAAATCCTGCTTCAAAACCAGGTGTGAAAGCTGCACTTAATTGTAATTGATTGATAGATAGAGGTTGTTTGACTTCTTTCTTCAGCAACTCCATCATCATGGGATTTTGGTTGGACACACCAAAGTATCGAACTTTACCTGATTTTTGTAAAATTTCAAAGGCTTCTGCCACTTGGTCAGCTTCCATCAAAGCATCTGGTCGATGAAGAAGCAAGCTATCTAAATAATCAACCTGCAATCTTTCTAAAATCCCATCAACTGATTGTAATATATACTCTTTTGAAAAATCAAAATAGGTAAATTCTTCTATGCGAATACCACATTTTGACTGAATCCACATCTTTTCTCTTAAATCTGGACGATTTTTTAGGACAAGACCTAACAGTTCTTCACAACGACCACGACCATATATATCAGCCAAGTCAAAAGCATTGATTCCTACAGATAGGGCTGTTTCAACCAACTCCTCAACCTCTTTAACCGACTTGTCACTGATTCGCATCATGCCTAGAACAATCTCGGACAATTCTCTTTTCTCTTGACCAAATGGAATGTATTTCATGGCAATTTCCTCCGTTTTTCTTCATTATAAAGCAGAATGACACTTTTATCAACTGCTACCTAAAAAAAGAAAAGAACCAGTTCAAACTGGTCCTTTTAAATCTTACCCAATCACACTTCCGTTTGGTACAGCTGGATCAACTGTGAGAAGGGTTAATTTTCCATCATGTTCAGCTGAGAGAATCATCCCTTGGCTGACATATTTTTTCATCATTTTACGTGGTTTGAGATTGGCAACGATTTGAACTTTCTTGCCGACCAATTCTTGTTCGTTTGGATAGTATTTGGCAATTCCTGAAAGGATTTGACGATCTTCACCATCACCAGCATCTAGGCGGAATTGGAGCAGTTTATCAGAACCTTCTACTTTGGAAACTTCTTTGACTTCTGCTACACGAATTTCAACCTTGTCAAAGTCCTCAAACTTGATTTCTTCTTTGTTAAGTTTGAGTTCGACTTCGTCTGGATTCCATTCTTTTGCAACTGCTGATTTGTTGCCTTCCATTTGTTCCTTGATATAGGCAATCTCTTCTTCCATGTCCAGACGTGGGAAGATTGGTGTTCCTTTGGTAACTACTGTTACACCCTCAGGGAAATTAGCCAAACTCAAATTCTCAAGGCTCGCTACTTCTTCCAATCCAAGTTGAGTCAAGACTGCACGACTGGTTTCCATCATAAATGGTTCAATCAAGTGAGCGACGACACGAAGACTGGCTGCCAAGTGGCTCATGACACTTGCTAATTGGTCACGAAGTGCTTCATCCTTAGCCAAGACCCATGGAGCTGTTTCATCAATGTATTTATTGGTACGTGAAATAAGAGTCCATACTGCTTCTAGGGCACGTGGGTAGTCAACTGCTTCCATGTGAGTATGGTAGTCAGTGATTGATTCAGCAGCTACTTGAGCAAGAGCATGGTCAAACTCTGTTACACCTTCTACATAGGCGGGAATTTGTCCGTCAAAGTACTTGTTAATCATAGAAACCGTACGGTTGAGGAGATTTCCAAGGTCATTGGCCAATTCGTAGTTGATACGGCCTACATAGTCTTCAGGAGTAAAGGTGCCATCTGAACCAACTGGAAGGCTACGCATGAGATAGTAACGAAGTGGATCTAGTCCATAACGCTCTACCAACATTTCAGGGTAAACCACATTCCCTTTAGACTTAGACATTTTGCCGTCTTTCATGACAAACCAACCATGGGCAATCAAACGATCTGGCAATTTGATATCTAACATCATAAGAAGGATTGGCCAGTAGATTGAGTGGAAACGAAGGATGTCTTTTCCTACCATGTGGAAGACTGTTCCATTCCAGAATTTGTCAAAGTTACCATGTTCATCTTGACCGTATCCAAGTGCTGTCGCATAGTTAAGAAGGGCATCAATCCAAACATAGACAACGTGTTTTGGATTAGATGGCACTGGCACACCCCATGTAAAGGTTGTACGAGAAACTGCCAAATCCTCTAAACCTGGCTCGATGAAGTTGCGAAGCATTTCATTCAGACGACCATCTGGAGTGATAAATTCAGGATGAGCTTTGAAAAATTCTACTAGACGGTCTTGGTACTTGCTAAGACGCAGGAAATAAGACTCTTCAGATACCCATTCCACTTCGTGTCCTGACGGAGCGATTCCTCCGGTTACATTTCCAGCTTCGTCACGGAAAACTTCTGCAAGCTGGCTTTCTGTAAAGAATTCCTCATCTGAAACTGAATACCAACCAGAGTATTCACCCAAATAGATATCATCTTGAGCAAGCAAGCGTTCAAAAACTTGTGCGACAACTTTTTCATGGTAGTCATCAGTTGTACGGATAAATTTATCGTATGAGATATCAAGTAATTGCCAGAGTTCTTTGACTCCAACTGCCATCCCATCAACATAGGCTTGAGGGGTGATTCCAGCTTCTTCCGCTTTTTGTTGAATCTTTTGACCGTGCTCATCAAGACCTGTCAGATAAAAGACATCGTAGCCCATGAGGCGTTTGTAACGAGCTAGGACATCACAAGCGATGGTTGTGTAGGCAGAACCGATATGAAGTTTACCAGATGGATAGTAAATCGGCGTTGTAATATAAAAATTCTTTTCAGACATAATTTTTCCTTTCCAGGCAAATGAAACCTGTTTTTCTAACACTTCATTATATCACATTTTCAAGGATTTTCGATAGGGAAATCTATATAAAAACAAGATAGACGAGTGTCCATCTTGTTGATTTTATTCATAACGAAGGGCTTCGATTGGATCAAGTTTCGATGCCTTGTTGGCTGGCAAGACTCCAAAAATCATACCAACACTAGCCGAAACTGCAAGACTAAATAGGGCAACTGGGATTGATACTCCTACTTCTATACCAGCTATCAATCCTTGCAAGAGTAGACCAGCTATAGCGGTTAAGCCTGTCGCAATGGTTAGACCAATAACTCCGCCTAGCAAAGTCAAAATCATGGATTCAATCAAAAACTGAATTAAAATATTGGCACGTGTTGCACCCAAAGCCTTACGGAGACCAATCTCACGCGTACGCTCCGTCACCGAAACCAGCATGATGTTCATAACACCAGTCCCTCCAACAAAAAGTGAAATTCCTGCAATGGCACTAATAATCGTAGTTATAAAACCGAACAATTGTTGTACTTCTTGGAAGGCTGCAGTCGCATCTGACACCTGATACTCCCCTTGCTGAAGACCAGCAATTTCGGTCAATTTTCTAGCTAATTCTGGTCCCACAGTTGGTGTCAAACTGGTATCATTGACACGGAAGACAATATCAGAAATTTCATCCATATTGAAGTTGTTGGCAAGAGAAATATTAGTCGTAATTGGAAGTCCGCCAATACCAAAAGTCTTGGCAGTCTTGGCCTCATCGCTGGTATAGACACCAATGACACGATAGCTAAAGCCACCAACATCTATAACCTGGTTAACAGCTTCTTGAGCAGATCCAAACAGGCTATTAGCAAGTTCTTGGTCTAGTAAAATGACACTGGCCACATCTTTATAATCCTGAGCTATGAAACTGCGGCCTGCAACAATTTCATTTTCAACCGCCTTCATGTAAGTAATATTTCCACCTGTCAAGCTAGCTCGCTCCACTTTTTTGTCTTTATAAGACAGGGTGGTATTGGTCGAGTTGGTTACATAGTAACTGTCCACCCCTTTAACTTTAGCAGCCTCCTTGACCCAAGCTTCTTGTGGTTTTGGTGGCTCCACAGGAACATCCTCTTCTTTCCCAGAAACCGTCAAAGCTGATTGCTTTTGGGTAAAAGAACCATCTTTGCTTTTGATAGGCGAGAAAAAGACATGGATATTCTTCTGTGACTTGGTCATATTTTTATTGATCTGACGAGACATGGAATCTCCCAGAGCCATAATCACAACAACTGATGAAACACCGATGATGATTCCAATCATAGTGAGAAAAGAGCGCATCTTATGTGCCATGATAGATGAAAAGGCAAATTTCAGATTCTGCATCTTAGTTTTCCTCCTTTTCTAACTGCGCACTATCAGATGAAATAACTCCATCACGAATGACAATCTGGCGTTTGGCATAAGCAGCTATTTCAGGCTCATGCGTTACCATGATAATGGTTTTTCCTTCTTTGTTCAAGTCAACCAATAGTTGCATAATTTGATTCCCTGTTTTGGTATCCAAGGCTCCTGTCGGTTCATCCGCTAGGATAATAGAAGGATTGTTTACCAAGGCACGCGCGATGGCCACACGTTGCTTTTGACCACCAGATAATTCTGAAGGTAAATGGGGACTACGCTCAGTCAATTCAACCTTATCCAGATATTCCTCAGCTAACTTGCGCCGTTTTGAAGCCGAAACTCCTGCGTAAATCAAGGGCAATTCTACGTTTTGCAGAGCATTGAGTTTAGATAGAAGAAAGAACTGTTGAAAGACAAATCCGATTTGTTGGTTGCGGACCTTGGCTAGTTGTTTTTCACCTAGTCCAGCCACTTCTTGACCTTCAAGATAATACTCTCCACTGGTTGGTGTATCCAACATGCCAATCGTGTTCATGAGGGTTGACTTACCTGAACCGGATGGTCCCATGATGGCAACAAATTCACCCTCATTCACTTCTAGGTTGATATTTTTGAGAACCTGCAGTTCTTGGTCACCATTACGGTAGCTTCTGCAGATATTTTTTAAACTAATTAGTTTCTTCATCAGCCTTCACCTCTTTTCCTTCCTCTAAAGAAGACGTTGGGTTACTGATGACCTTGACTCCATTTGTCAGACCTGAAGTGATTTCTTGGTTGTCTGCATCAGCATTGCCCAAACCAACTTCCACTTTCTTGGCCTTTTTCTGCTCGTCAAGCACCCAGACATAGTTCTTATCATTTTCAGTCACAATACTTGTTAGAGGAACCAAAATGGCTTTACTCTTATTTTTGACCTCAACACTTACTGAGAATCCTTGTTTCAAATCACCGATTTCACTTGTAACATCGATGGTATATGGATATTTAGAACCAGAATTACCACCTGCTGCGGCAGTAGCTGCACTTGCTGCTTCACCATTGTTTTTAGGGTAGTCAGAAATGTAGCTAATCTTACCAGTCCAGCTCTTATCTTGGTAAACTTTAGAAGTAAAAGTTACTTCTTGGCCTACAGAGAGGTTGGCAAGGTTATATTCAGATAGTTCCCCCTTAACTTGCAAGTTTTCATTGCTAACGACATGAACTACCACCTGGCTGGCTCCAGTTGGAGATTTAGAAACATTACGGTTGACTTCGACCACAGTTCCCTCTAAGGTACTGAGAACCGTCATGGCATCCAACTGACTTTGAGCCTTGCTTAATTGCGCTGCTGCATCTGCACGTGCATCACGAGCATCACCTAGTTGTGCATCAATAGATGACACTGCATTGCCTGAGACTGGAGCTGGAGCTTGCGCTGCAGCACCTTCTCCTCCTGCTGGCGCTGGTAACTGTGGAGCCGGAGCTGAAGCGGCTTCATTTCGTGCTTGATTGAGTTCGTTGATATGACGGTCTGCCTTAGCTACTGCTCGACTCGCTGAATCATAGGCTGCCTGGGCTTCTGAACTACTGTACTTGACTAAAGCCTGCCCTTCGCTAACCTTATCACCCACAGAAACAAGGATTTCATCTAAATCTCCCTTACTAGCATCAAAATAAACATATTGTTCATTTTTTGCTGTTACCGTCCCTGACAATAAAACAGAGGATGCCACGCTTCCTTCCTTGGCAACAACAAGATGAGTAGCCTCATCTTTTACAGCAGTCTGAGAAGGTTGTCTAAAGAGCAAAATGCCCCCAGCACCCAATACAACTACACTTGCAGCACCAATTGCTGCATACAATTGCCACTTTTTAGCTTTACCATTCTTTTTCATAATGAAACTCCTTTTTGATTTAAAGTTCTTAACAATATTATACAAAAATTATCAATTTGAAACAATAACATTTCAGAACGAAATAATGACATTTCAGGATTAAATTATTGTTCGGAATTTATTTTACAATCATTGTACTAGTTATATAATACACTTTATTTTTCTTTTTTGCAAGCCTTTTCTTTAAATTTTTTGAACGTAGCAGATTTTTGCAATCACATCAAAAAAAAGATAGAATATGACTATCAAAAAATGACACTCTACTATTTAAAAGAGTATAAAGGAGTTTTCAATGAGAGAATATGATATCATTGCTATCGGTGGAGGTAGCGGAGGAATTGCTACCATGAACCGTGCTGGTGAACACGGAGCCAAAGCGGCCGTTATTGAGGAAAAGAAACTAGGCGGAACTTGCGTCAATGTCGGCTGTGTTCCTAAAAAAATCATGTGGTACGGGGCGCAAATCGCTGAAACTTTCCATCAATTTGGGGAAGACTACGGCTTTAAGACTACTGATCTTAACTTTGACTTTGCAACCCTACATCGCAATCGTGAAGCCTACATCGATCGCGCTCGTTCTTCTTATGATGGCAGTTTTAAACGCAACGGAGTAGACTTGATTGAAGGTCATGCTGAATTTGTAGATTCTCATACTGTTAGCGTAAATGGTGAGTTGATTCGTGCTAAACATATCGTGATTGCTACTGGTGCCCATCCAAGTATTCCAAACATTCCCGGTGCTGAACTAGGTGGCTCTTCTGATGATGTATTTGCCTGGGAAGAATTGCCAGAGTCAGTTGCAATTCTAGGCGCCGGTTATATCGCTGTTGAATTAGCTGGCGTACTCCACACCTTTGGTGTCAAGACAGATCTCTTTGTTCGTCGTGATCGTCCTTTACGTGGTTTTGATTCTTACATCGTTGAAGGTTTGGTAAAGGAAATGGAAAGAACAAACTTGCCACTTCATACTCACAAAGTCCCTGCCAAGTTAGAAAAAACTGCTGAGGGCATTACCATTCATTTCGAAGATGGTACTAGTCACACAGCTAGCCAAGTTATCTGGGCTACAGGTCGCCGTCCAAACGTTAAGAGCTTGCAACTTGAAAAAGCTGGAGTAACTCTGAACGAACGTGGCTTTATCCAAGTGGATGAATACCAAAATACTGTTGTTGAAGGAATCTACGCTCTAGGTGATGTAACGGGCGAAAAAGAACTAACTCCAGTTGCAATCAAGGCTGGGCGTACCCTATCTGAACGTCTCTTTAACGGAAAAACAACTGCAAAAATGGACTACTCAACTATTCCAACTGTTGTCTTTTCACACCCTGCTATCGGAACGGTTGGTTTGACAGAAGAACAAGCCATTAAAGAATACGGTCAAGACCAAATCAAGGTTTACAAATCAAGCTTTACGTCTATGTACTCTGCTTGCACTTGCAACCGTCAAGAAACTCGTTTCAAATTGATCACAGCTGGTTCAGAAGAAAAAGTTGTCGGACTTCATGGAATTGGCTACGGTGTTGATGAAATGATCCAAGGATTTGCTGTTGCTATCAAAATGGGAGCAACCAAGGCAGACTTTGATGCAACCGTAGCGATTCACCCAACTGCATCTGAAGAATTTGTAACCATGCGTTAATCGAAATAAAAGAAGCTGATACAAATGTGTCTGCTTCTTTTTTAATGTCTTACAAATCTACAAAAAATTATCCAACTTAACCAATAAGCAAAATCGGCCGTTACAGCTTTTGTTATCTTGTTTTTAAAAATTGGTTGACAATGATTACTCTACGAGTATAATAGTTACTATACATCAGAAAAGAGGTTAACTATTTTGAAAAAAGCTCACGTTTATGCCATTCCTGCTATTGGGGCTGCTCTCATTGCTGTTTTGGCACAAATCAGTCTTCCAATTGGACCTGTTCCCTTCACTCTGCAAAACTTTGCAATCGGCTTGATTGCTACTGTCTTTAGACCGAGAGAGGCTGTACTTTCTGTTGGACTCTATCTTCTTCTAGGTGCTATCGGTCTTCCTGTATTTGCAGGAGGTGGAGCTGGTTTTCAGGCTTTAGTTGGCCCTACTGCAGGCTATCTTTGGTTTTATCTTGTATACTCTGGACTTACTTCTTCCCTAACTAACAGCAAGAGTGGGATTGTCAATATTTTTCTTGCAAACCTCTTGGGTGATGCCCTTGTCTTTGTCGGTGGAATCATTGGTTTGCATTTCCTAGCTGGAATGCCATTTGAAAAAGCTCTTGCTGTGGGGGTATTTCCCTTTATCATTCCAGACCTTGGTAAACTTCTAGCTATTAGTTTTATTAGCCGTCCACTACTTCAACGCCTTAAAAATCAGGCTTACTTTACTAACTAAAAAAGGATATCGAGTTGTCATGACTCAGTATCCTTTTCTTTCATTTTGAAAACTTATACTCAATGAAAATCAAAGCGCAAACTAGAAAACTAGCCGCAGGCTGCTCAAAACACTGTTTTGAGGTTGTGGATAGAACTGACGAAGTCAGTAACCATACACATACGGCAAGGCGACGTTGACGCGATTTGAAGAGATTTTCGAAGAGTATTAATTGCCTTTAAAGGCATCCACCATCGTTTGAAATTCTTCATTAGAGAGAGTAATTCCTTTGCCCATTTTAGTATGATCTGGGCTCCAAGCACGAATATCAAACTTTGCAGGAGCACCATTAAAACTCACACGGTTGATTTCCTTAGTCCAACCTTTTTCGTTTTCAGAAAGAGTCAACAAATGCTCTTCAATTTCAAATGTAAATTCTGCCATTTTCTTCTCCTTTTTTAGCTTTCATTAGTTTATTCGTAAAATCTTGTAGATTTTAGGAAAATTTTATATAATATTGATATAAAAGAAGGGAGGCCACTATGAGACATAAATTCCAGCAAGTTCTAGATAAAATACATGAATTTTTAAATGGACATGACCAACCTGACCAGACTGAAAGCAACTCCCTTACAGCTACTATTGAAGAGGCTATCCAGAAACAAACCGCTGTTCACCTTATCTTGTCTGAGACAAGCTTTACAGGTGACATCATCAAATACGATCAGCAACGCCAGCAAATTATCGTGAAAAATTTTGCCAAAAATGTGACCCGTATTATCCGTATAAGCGATATTCAACGCCTGCGATTTGTCCCTTCAACCGTCCAAACAGCCCAAAAAAATAGATTTAAGAAAGAGTGAGATGTAGTTGCTTCATCCCACTCTTTTTTCTTAGCGAACTTGTTCAAAATGCAAATGAACCGCAATATGATCTCCATAACCACTTCTTTCCAAGTCACGTTGTAGACGATAGGAAATATAGTGTTCTGCGATGGTAATGTAACCCGCACCCAGTAAACGATGCTCAACCAAAGACTGAATCATGCTGATAGTAGCACGTTCCACCTTGGCTTCTTCCAAATCCAAAACCACTTTCTTAGTGACTTGTGCAAGGTTTTGACGCAAATCATCTGTCAATACATAGACAGTCTGGGCTGCCTTTAAGATAGCTTGGTAAATCTTATCTGGATTAAATTCAGCAATTTCTCCATCACGTTTGATTACTTGCATAGGTTTCTCCTTTATTCTTTGTTTTCTTTGATTTCTGCCAGCATTTTTTCTTCTTCTGCTGTAAGTTGATAATTTTCTAACAAATCTGGTCTGCGCTCGTAGGTTTTCTTCAAACTCTCATACAATCGCCACTGACGAATCTTTTCATGGTGTCCGCTCATCAGTACATCTGGCACAACCATGCCTCGATAATCATAGGGACGTGTGTACTGAGGATATTCAAGAAGGCCTGAAGAAAAACTATCATCTTGGTGGCTAGACTCCTTGCCAATCACTTCTGGAATCAGGCGTACCGTAGCATCAATCATGGTCATGGCCGCCAACTCTCCACCAGTTAAGACATAATCCCCCAGGGAAATCTCATCTGTCACCAAGGTCTTAATACGCTCATCATAACCCTCATAGTGCCCACAGATAAAGATTAGCTCTTCCTCTTGAGCCAAATCCTCAGCATAAGACTGATCAAACTGCTTGCCAGCTGGGTCTAGGAGAATGACGCGCGGATTTTTCTTTTCAATAGCATCAAAGGCATCGAAAATGGGTTGGGCTCGGAGCAACATCCCCTGACCGCCTCCGTAGGGCTCATCATCGACATGGCGGGCCTTTTCAGCATTTTCTCGAAAATTATGATACTGGATATCCAAGAGCCCTTTTTCTCGAGCCTTTCCAACGATTGAATGCTCCAGCGGAGAAAACATCTCTGGAAAGAGAGTTAAAATATCAATCTTCATCGTCTAACCCTTCTAAGATTTCCACATCGACCCGTTTATTTGGAATATCAACATTGAGAACCACTGGTGGGATATAAGGCAAGAGCAAATCACGCTTGCCTTTCCGCTTGACCACCCAGACATCGTTGGCACCTGGTTGTAGGATTTCCTTGATGGTTCCAATCAAGTTATCACCCTCATAGACTTCCAAACCGATAATCTCGTGATAGTAGAATTCACCATCGTCTAGGTCATTCAAATCTTCCTCAGCAACCTTGAGACTGTATCCCTTGTACTTTTCAATAGCATTGATATGGTACATATCTTTGAATTTAATAATGTCAAAGTTCTTCTGTTTACGGTGGCTAGCGATGGTCACTGTTTGAACAAACTGATCTTTTTCATCAAACAAGGCAAGCTCAGTACCTTTTTTAAAGCGTTCTTCTGCAAAATCCGTCACAGACAAGACTCGCATCTCACCCTGCAACCCCTGCGTATTGACGATTTTCCCAACATTAAAGTAGTTCATCTTGTCTCCTGTACTCTATTTCTTTCCATCTTATTCGGACAATTCTCGAATAATAGTCACAATTTTTTCTGATTCTGACCATTGTAAATAATGGTGATTCCCTCCTAAAATGAGTTTAGTATTGGAAGTCCAATATTCTGATTCTCTGTACTCTTTTTCTCTATAAGGCTGACAAAAAATAAATACAGGGACATGAGATTATATCGATACATTCTCAAAATCTTCCTCAGTAATCTCTCCAGATATCTGAAATCCTGTATCTTGATTTTCCAACTCTGAACCTTTTTCTTGCATTATTGCCCAGATTTCTTTATTAATTTCAGGGCTAAATGTGGCTTGAGTTAAGTTCTTAAAATAAAGTTCAGGACCATACTCGTCAATCAGCCTCATCTGCTCTTCCATTTCTGGATAAGGAGTTTCTAAAAAATCAGCAAACATGACGTTTTTAGTTGTCGGTTCAATTGCTAGTAAAGCCTGACACTTAATTGGTTTGTTGAGCAATTTGCAAGCCAAAATTCCACTCAAACTATGTACACAAAGTATATATTCAGAAATCACTAATTCTTCAAGTACTTCATAAACCGCATCTGCAAGATTATCTAGATTTTTTCCAGCTTGGTCATGAATCGGACTCCTACCTGTGTTCGGAAAATCAATTGTCAAATAACCAATTGTAGGAGGAAGTTTTTCAAGTATAAGTGAAAAATTTTCATAACTTGGTAGCAAACCTGCGCCACTTAAACAAACTAGCATTTTCTTTTGCTTTTGATAAGTAACAGAGAGACTACCAATTTCTGTAGATACTTCAAACCTCTTCATAAAGAAATCCACTCGTTCTATATAATGAATTATTAAAAATCCTTATCCTTTATTTTAACACGTTCCAAGGATTTTCTCAAGTTAGAGGAAAATACATAGAGGGTCCGCTATAGTCCAAAAAGTGCTAATATTTTCCTCTTTAATGTTAATTTATATTTGAAAGATGAGATATTTACATTCCCGTTATACATATTGCTATAAAATGTATATTCCCCAATTTCACCCTGACTTGTTTTCCATTTCATTCTTAAACTAGGCATATTCTCTGGTAAATTTGTATGAATCAATAAGCATGTATAATTCTTTAAATTTTTAACTGTATGCAGTTTATCATTATCAACTAAACGATTACTTTTTGAATCATAGATTAAAGAATAAAATTCTATAATTTCAATATCAACTTCCTTTGGATAAAAAATCAAATGGTTATAATGTTTATCATTTTCATCATGTTTAAACTCATATATATGATGAAATCTCGCATGTAAGGAATCAAATTCGATTGGTTTAATTACCTGAATTTCGATATTATTGATATAGGCCTTATTCTGAAAACTAATTTTTAAAATTACACCTATGAAAGTCGAAATCTGTAAAATTCGCAATAACCAATCAATGTACATTGCCCAATCTATGTTTAAAATACAATCAATGTTCATTCTTTTCCAGTCCCTCTTTAAAAAGCCTTCCAAATCACGTTCATATTGGTACTTAATGGCTACAATTTTACACTCCTCGCAAAAAAGCGAGACATTCGTCCCGCCCTTCTTATTTTTCGTCAATAACGATTCTTACTTTTTTGTCTTCAGTTGGGACAGAGTAGACAATCGTTCTTATCGCAGAAATAGTGCGACCCTTACGACCGATTACACGACCCACATCGCTTTGATCAAGATCCAAATGATATTCCAAAAACTCTGGTGTATCTTCAATCTTGATAGTTAAGGCATCTGGTTGTGAAATCAAGGGTTTCACAATCGCAATAATGAGATTTTCAATCGTATCCATCTGTCAACCTACTTTAAACTTATTTTGAGAATTTAGAATCGTGGAATTTCTTCAATACACCTTCTTTTGAAAGGATGTTGCGAACTGTATCTGAAGGTTGAGCTCCATCAGCCAACCATGCAAGAACGCGGTCTTCTTTCAAAGTTACTTGGTTTTCAGCAACAAGTGGGTTGTAAGTTCCAACTGTTTCGATGAAACGTCCATCACGTGGTGAACGTGAATCTGCTACGTTGATACGGTAGAAAGGTTTTTTCTTAGAACCCATACGAGTCAAACGGATTTTAACTGCCATTTTTAAAGTCTCTTTTCTTATTTTTTATTTCGGTGAAATAGCTGAGCTATTTAGCACATGTTCTATTATAGCAGATTTCTGACAAGTGTCAAGAAAAAAACTTGACAGACTATAAAATTTTTAAACCGCTAACTTCTCAAAGTAACTTCCACTTGCCTGACCAAAGTGGAAATTAGTCTAAAACGGATTTTTATGGTGGAATTAAGTATGAGACGTTTGAGTTAGAAATGAGGTCTACTATGACAAAACATAAA
>NZ_JASHFB010000016.1:0-41157 GCF_047462815.1 Streptococcus mitis | reverse complement strand
GTCGGGCTCATAACCCGAAGGTCGTAGGTTCAAATCCTGCTCCCGCAATAAGGCTCGGTAGCTCAGTTGGTAGAGCAATGGATTGAAGCTCCATGTGTCGGCGGTTCGATTCCGTCTCGCGCCATTTATATATTTTGGAAGGGTAGCGAAGAGGCTAAACGCGGCGGACTGTAAATCCGCTCCTTCGGGTTCGGGGGTTCGAATCCCTCCCCTTCCATTTTACGGGCATAGTTTAAAGGTAGAACTAAGGTCTCCAAAACCTTCAGTGTGGGTTCAATTCCTACTGCCCGTGTTAATAGAATTATGGCGGGTGTGGTGAAGTGGTTAACACACCAGATTGTGGCTCTGGCATGCGTGGGTTCGATCCCCATCACTCGCCTATTTTATATTATTGGGGTATAGCCAAGCGGTAAGGCAAGGGACTTTGACTCCCTCATGCGTTGGTTCGAATCCAGCTACCCCAGTTACTATTTGCCGGCGTGGCGGAATTGGCAGACGCGCTGGACTCAAAATCCAGTGTCCGCAAGGACGTGCCGGTTCGACCCCGGCCGCCGGTATAGTATAGAGTTAAGGAACGTTGTAAATCTTCGTTCCTTTTTTATATTATTTTTGGTATAATGATAGTTATTCAAATTTTATTTAGATTATGAAAGTGTAGGGAAGTATGTCTCGTTCTATCGATTTATTAAAACATCGGTATTTGAAAAATATTAAAGAAAATCCTAAATTGTTTATTGGAGTTGAGCTGGAATATCCTGTTGCAAATTTAGAAGGGGATGCTACAAATGTTGAAGTTATCAAATACTTATTCCGATATTTAGTTTCTTCTTTGGATTTTACTATCGAAAAGTTTGATGATTTTGGGAATCCTATCCAGTTAGTAGATCCAGTAAGTCAAGATGCAATTTTATTTGAAGTTTCCTATACTACGATTGAGTTTGCATTTGGTAAGGCTAAAACGATTCAAGAAATCGAAAATCGTTTCAACAATTATCTGGATGTGATTCAGAAAAAGTTAGCTGAATCAAACCATGCTATTGTTGGCTGCGGCATTCATCCTGACTGGGATAAAAATGAGAATAGTCCAGTTGCTTACTCACGGTATCGCATGTTGATGGACTATTTAAATTTGAGTAGAAATGTGACAGAATCAGACTTACATCAATTCCCTGACTATGGAGCTTTTATCTGCGGGAGTCAGGTTCAGCTGGATGTTTCAAAGTTTAACTTCTTACGGGTGATTAATGCTTTTTCTCAAATTGAAACGGCTAAGGCTTATTTATTTGCAAATTCTGAGTTTTCTGGTGCAGATTGGGATACGAAAATTTCAAGGGATATTTTCTGGGAAGAATCTATGCATGGTATCTATTCAGAGAATGTTGGGGTCAATGCTAGACTCTTTAAAGATGAGGATGATTTTTTTGATTATCTAGATCATTCTGCAATTTTTACTGCGGAACGTGATGGGCAAACCTATTATTTTTATCCGATTCAGGCAAGAGACTATCTGGCGACACCTGAAATCCAAGCATTTGATCTTAATGGGGATGAGGTTCTTATTTACCCTCAAGAGAAAGACTTTGAAACTCATCGTAGTTACCAGTACCAGGACTTAACGACTCGGGGAACAGTTGAATTTCGTAGTGTGTGTACTCAACCTCTAGATAGAACCTTCGCTTCAGCAGCTTTTCACTTGGGATTGTTGGTTAATTTAGATAAGTTAGAAGCTTACTTAGAAACAGCACCTTTCTTTAAAGAATTTGGGAGAAATTATAAGTTTTTAAGACGGCAATTTTCTAAGAAAAAGCTTACAGATGAGGAAGAAACTGCGATTATGGAATTTTCTAAAGACTTACTCCTGCTAGCTGAGGAAGGACTGGAGATGAGAAATAAGCAAGAAATGACCTATTTACAGCCTTTGCAAGAAGAATTGAGCCTATAATTTTTCTTATAAAGCGAGAATTTTCTAAAAAATCATGATATAATAGAAGAGACTATAGATAAAGGATAGAGAGTAATGACATTAGTTTATCAATCAACGCGTGATGCTAACAATACAGTAACTGCCAGCCAAGCTATTTTACAAGGTTTGGCGTCGGACGGGGGTTTGTTTACACCGGTCACTTATCCAAAGGTAGATTTGGACTTTGACAAATTGAAAGATGCTTCTTACCAGAAAGTTGCTAAGCTAGTTTTCTCAGCATTTTTAGATGACTTTACAGCTGAGGAGTTGGACTACTGTATCAACAATGCCTACGATAGCAAATTTGATACTCCAGCTATCGCGCCATTAGTGAAATTATATGGACAATATAACTTGGAACTGTTCCATGGTTCAACGATTGCCTTTAAGGATATGGCCTTGTCTATCTTGCCATACTTTATGACAACAGCTGCTAAGAAACATGGTTTGGAGAACAAGATTGTCATCTTGACAGCGACATCTGGTGATACTGGAAAAGCTGCTATGGCAGGCTTTGCTGATGTTCCTGGCACTGAGATTATCGTCTTTTATCCAAAGGATGGTGTCAGCAAGGTACAAGAGTTGCAAATGACCACTCAGACTGGTGACAATACTCATGTTATCGCCATTGATGGTAACTTTGACGATGCCCAAACAAATGTGAAGCACATGTTTAACGACGTGGCTCTTCGTGAAAAATTAGCGGCCAACAAGTTGCAATTTTCATCAGCTAACTCTATGAATATCGGTCGTTTGGTGCCACAGATTGTTTATTATGTTTATGCCTATGCCCAATTGGTCAAGACTGGTGAGATTGTGTCTGGTGATAAGGTCAACTTCACAGTGCCGACTGGAAACTTTGGAAATATCTTGGCTGCCTTTTATGCCAAACAAATCGGTCTCCCAGTTGGTAAATTGATCTGTGCTTCAAATGATAACAATGTTTTGACAGACTTCTTCAAGACACGTGTTTACGATAAGAAACGTGAGTTTAAGGTAACAACTAGCCCATCTATGGATATCTTGGTATCTTCAAACTTGGAGCGTTTGATTTTCCATCTTTTGGGGAATGATGCGGTTAAGACAGCTGAACTTATGAACGCCTTGAACACGCAAGGACAATATGAGTTGACAGACTTTGATTCAGAGATTCTTGAACTATTTGCAGCTGAATATGCGACTGAGGAAGAAACAGCGACAGAAATTAAGCGTGTTTATGAGTCAGACTCTTATATCGAGGATCCACATACAGCGGTTGCTTCGGCAGTTTATAAGAAATACCAAGAGGCTACTGGCGATGCGACTAAGACAGTGATTGCTTCAACAGCTAGTCCTTACAAGTTCCCAGTGGTTGCAGTCGAAGCAGTAACAGGAAAAGCAGGCTTAACTGACTTTGAAGCTTTGGCTCAATTGCATGAAATCTCAGGAGTGGCTGTGCCATCAGCAGTTGATGGCCTTGAAACAGCGCCAGTTCGTCACAAGACAACTGTGGCGGCTGCGGACATGCAAGTAGCGGTTGAGGCTTATCTAGGACTTTAAGACAGAAGGAGTAAACTCGGTTGGGAAATCAACTGAGTTTCTTTTAATCAGGAGGAAAGATTGTTTAAGAAAAATAAAGACATTCTTAATATTGCCTTGCCAGCTATGGGAGAAAACTTTTTGCAAATGCTCATGGGGATGGTGGACAGTTATTTAGTTGCTCATTTAGGATTGATAGCTATTTCAGGTGTATCAGTAGCTGGCAATATTATCACGATTTATCAGGCGATTTTCATAGCTCTGGGATCTGCTATTTCCAGTGTTATTTCAAAAAGTTTGGGACAGAAAGACCAGTCGAAGTTGGTCTATCATGTGACTGAGGCCTTGAAGATTACCTTAATATTAAGTTTCCTTTTAGGATCTTTGTCCATCTTCGCTGGGCAAGAGATGATAGAACTTTTGGGGACGGAGAGAGATGTAGCTGAGAGTGGTGGACTCTATCTATCTTTGGTAGGCGGATCAATTGTTCTCTTAGGTTTAATGACTAGTCTGGGAGCCTTGATTCGTGCAACGCATAATCCACGTTTGCCCCTTTATGTTAGTTTTTTATCCAATGCCTTGAATATTCTTTTTTCAAGTCTAGCTATTTTTGTTTTGGATATGGGGATAGCTGGTGTTGCTTGGGGGACTATTCTGTCTCGTTTGGTTGGTCTTGTGATTTTATGGTCGCAATTAAAGTTGCCTTTTGAGAAACCGACTTTTGGTTTAGATAAGGAACTATTGACCTTGGCTTTGCCAGCAGCTGGAGAGCGGCTTATGATGCGGGCTGGTGATGTCCTTATCATTGCCTTGGTTGTTTCTTTTGGGACAGAGGCAGTGGCTGGAAATGCAATCGGAGAAGTCTTGACCCAGTTTAACTACATGCCTGCTTTTGGAGTTGCTACGGCAACGGTCATGCTGGTAGCTCGAGCAGTTGGAGAGGATGATTGGAAAAGAGTAGCTAGTTTGAGCAAGCAAACCTTTTGGCTTTCTCTGCTTCTCATGTTGCCCTTGACGATTAGTGTCTATGCCTTAGGAATACCACTGACTCATCTCTATACGACTGATCCTCTAGCGGTGGAGGCTAGTGTTCTAGTGACTCTTTTCTCACTTTTAGGGACTCCTATGACGACGGGAACAGTCATCTATACGGCTGTTTGGCAGGGCTTGGGGAATGCTCGGCTTCCCTTTTATGCGACAAGTATAGGGATGTGGTGTATCCGCATTGGGACAGCCTATCTGATGGGGATTGTTCTTGGTTGGGGCTTGCCTGGTATTTGGGCTGGAACCCTTTTGGATAATGGTTTTCGTTGGTTATTTCTACGTTACCGTTACCAGCGTTATATGAGTTTGAAAGGATAGGAAATGCAAAAAACAGCTTTTATTTGGGATTTAGACGGGACTTTATTGGATTCTTACGAAGCGATTTTGTCAGGGATTGAGGAAACTTTTGGTCAGTTTGCTATTCCTTATGATAAAGGGAAGGTGAGGGAGTTTATTCTCAAGTATTCTGTTCAGGATTTGCTTGTGCAGGTGGCGGAAGAGAGAAAACTGGATGTGGAAGTGCTAAATCAGGTGCGTGCACAGAGTTTGGCTGAGAAGAATGCTCAGGTAGTTTTGATGCCAGGTGCGCGTGATGTGCTAGCTTGGGCAGAGGAATCAGGAATTCAGCAGTTTGTTTACACTCATAAGGGAGACAATGCTCTTACCATTCTCAGAGACTTGGGTTTGGAATCTTATTTTACAGATATTTTAACCAGTCAGAGTGGCTTTGCGCGGAAGCCCAGTCCAGAAGCGGCTACCTATCTGTTAGACAAGTATCAGTTGGATCCTGAGAAAACCTATTATATAGGGGATCGGACTCTGGATGTGGAATTTGCTCAGAATAGTGGGATTCAAAGTCTTAACTTTTTAGAGTCGTCTTATGGAGGCAATCACAGGATTCAAGCCTTAGCAGATATTTCCCGTATTTTTGAGGCTGAGCTATAAAAAGATTGTGTCAGTTTTGTGACAGAGACCTAACAAACTATTTCAAGTAACTGAGTTTGTTACAAGGAATAGACAGTTCTGTTAAATAGGCCCGAGAGGGCTTTTTTTCTGCATTTTTTGTGTTATCATAGACAGGTACTCATTTGAAAGGAATTTGAAAGAATGAAGAAAAGAATATTATTAGCCTCAACAGTAGCCTTGTCGTTTGCCCCAGTATTGGCAACCCAAGCAGAAGAACTTCTTTGGACTGCACGTAGTGTTGAGCAAATCCAAAATGATTTGACTAAAACGGATAACAAAACAAGTTATACCGTTCAGTATGGTGATACCTTGAGCACTATTGCAGAAGCCTTGGGTGTAGATGTCACAGTTCTTGCGAATTTGAATAAAATCACCAATATGGACCTGATTTTCCCAGAAACCGTTTTGACAACGACTGTCAATGAAGCAGAAGAAGTAACAGAAGTTGAAATCCAAACTCCTCGAGCAGCTTCTAGTGAGGAAGTGACAACTGCGACAGCAGATTTGACAACCAATCAAGTGACCGTTGATGCTCAAACTGTTCAGGTTGCAGATCTTTCTCAACCGATTGCAGAAGATCCAAAAGCGGTAGAAACTACAAGAACAAAAGAAGTGGCATCAAGTTCAGAAGTTGCAGAGACAGTTACTACTGCAGAAGAAGTCGCGCCATCTACAGGAAATTCTGTTTCAGAGAAGCAAATAGCCGAAACAAGCAATGCAGTTGCAGAAGCAGCTCCTCAGGCAACGACTCCAGCTGAGAAAGAGGAAACACAAGCAAGCCCTCAGGCTGAGTCAACAGTGGAAACAACTACAACTCCAGTAGAAGAAAAAGCAATAGAAACAACTGCAACAAGTTTAGAAGAAGTAAAAGAAGTAGCATCAAGTGAAGCTACACCAGCAGTTTCTACTTATCAACTAGAAGAGAAGAAAACAGTTTCAACAACTTACGCGGCTCCAGCAGCGCCCGATTATGCTGGACTTGCGGTAGCGAAATCTGAAAATGCAGGCCTTCAACCACAAACAGCTGCCTTTAAAGAAGAAATTGCTAACTTGTTTGGCATCACATCCTTTAGTGGTTACCGTCCAGGAGACAGTGGAGATCACGGAAAAGGTTTGGCTATCGACTTCATGGTACCAGAAAGCTCAGAACTAGGGGATAAGCTTGCGGAATACGCTATTCAAAACATGGCCAGCCGTGGAATTAGTTACATTATCTGGAAACAACGTTTCTATGCTCCATTCGATAGCAAATATGGACCAGCTAATACTTGGAACCCAATGCCAGACCGTGGTAGTGTGACAGAAAACCACTATGACCACGTTCACGTTTCAATGAATGGATAAACCAGACTTGGTAATATCATTTTGACGAATGAGATCTAGCTTTCGTGATAGGAAGCGAGTCTCGTTCGTTTTTTCTTTGTCATACTCTTCGAAAATCTCTTCAAACCACGTCAGTTTTATCTGCAATCTCAAAGCTGTGCTTTGAGCAACCTACGGATAGCTTCCTAGTTTGCTCTTTGATTTTCATTGAGTATCAATATGGATGGAAAATGGAAGTTACCATTTTGTAATGATTGAAGCAACATTCTTGCAATTTATTTTACTTTGTATTATACTTGATTAGTCAACTATTGATAAGTCAACAGAAAGAAGGAAGAAATGTTAGAGATTCAAGATTTACTTTATCAACTCCGCTTGTCTGAGCAAGCGAGCACGCAATTGTTTGAAAAAAGACTTGGGATTAGTTTGACACGGTATCAGATTTTATTATTTTTGTTGAAGCATTCCCCTTGTAATCAAATAGCGGTTCAGGAGCGTTTGAAGATTGATCAGGCCGCCTTGACACGACATTTCAAAATTCTGGAAAAGGAAGGTTTGGTGGAGCGTCATCGTAATCCTGAAAATCAGCGAGAAGTGTTGGTAGAGGCTACGAAGTATGCCAAGGAGCAGTTAGTGGTGAATCCTCCTCTGAAGCATATCAAGGTTAAAGAAGCGATGGAAAGTATCTTAACAGAGTCTGAAAGAACAGAACTCAGCCGTTTATTAAATAAATTGGTTTTGGGTATTGAAAATATAGAAATTTAAGGAGAAATAGATGTCAATTATTACAATCATTTTAGCAACAATCGTTGCTTTCGAGCATTTTTACATTTTTTATTTGGAAAGTATTGCAACGCAATCAGATGCGACTAGTCGAGTCTTTAACATGGAAAAGGAAGAACTGGCTCGTCCGTCTGTAAGTTCATTGTTTAAAAATCAAGGGATTTATAATGCTCTGTTAGGAGTCTTTCTCTTGTATGGGATTTATTTCTCACAGAATTTAGAAATTGTGACTATTTTTGTTTTATTTGTGATTGGAGCTGCGGCTTATGGCTCTCTCACAGTAGATAAGAAAATTATTTTGAAGCAAGGTGGGCCAGCTATTTTAGCCTTGATTAGTATTTTTCTCTTTAAATAAGTTCAAAGATCAATCTTAGTCTCTCTAGTACTTTTCACTCCAGAATAAGGGAAATATGTTATACTTGTTTTTAAGAAAAGAGTTTTATTGAATTTGTTTTGAGGAGTTAGAAATGAAAGTATTAGTGACAGGTTTTGAGCCTTTTGGAGGGGAAAAGGTCAATCCAGCCTTGGAGGCTATTAAAGGTTTACCAGCTGAAATCCATGGTGCTGAGGTCCGTTGGCTAGAAGTGCCAACAGTCTTTCACAAATCGGCTCAAGTATTGGAAGAAGAGATGGACCGTTATCAACCTGACTTTGTCCTTTGTATCGGCCAAGCAGGTGGAAGAACCAGCTTGACACCTGAGCGAGTGGCCATTAATCAAGACGATGCACGCATTCCTGATAACGAAGGGAATCAGCCGATTGACCTTCCCATTCGAGCGGATGGTGCTTCGGCCTACTTTAGTAGTTTGCCGATTAAAGCGATGGTTCAAGCTATAAAAAAAGAGGGATTGCCGGCCTCTGTTTCCAATACGGCAGGGACTTTTGTCTGTAACCATCTGATGTATCAGTCCCTCTATTTGGTAGAAAAGAAATTTCCACATGTTAAGGCAGGTTTTATGCATATTCCTTATATGATGGAACAGGTGGTGAATAGACCGACTACTCCAGCTATGAGTTTAGTGGATATTAGGCGAGGGATAGAAGCGGCAATCGGCGCCATTATAGAACATGGAGATCAGGATCTCAAGTTGGTAGGCGGAGAAACTCATTGATAGAAAAAAGCTTGAGGGGAAACCTTCAAGCTTTTGGACGTTTTCGAGCTAGTACAGCTCGGTAAAAAATTATTTTATTGATTTGAATGTAGGGTAGGAGTGAGAAACTAGCAATCCCAAAGGTAATCCAATTGAGGAAATACCAAGGAAGGAGTTGTAAGTCTAGGACAAATTGCTGAAATTTGTAACCTTTCATTAAGAAACGGCTGGTTTTAAGTATTTGCCCTGGTTTAGCTTGGCCTAAGTCGAGAGTGTCACAGAGGAGAAATTCTACCTGCGAATAGGCATAGTATTGTGGAATATAGAGACTATTTCCGACAATCATCAAGAGGATACTTGCTAGAAAGTAGAGACCAAATGTCATGAGGAAACGCTCGGTTTCAATTGACGTGAGATCTAGATTAGGAAACTCAGGGTGAAGGACAACGAATTTCTTTGCTAGAAAGCTACTGTAAAAGAGGAAGTAAATCCCAAGCAAGCTAGGAATGCTCCATAAGAAGAGATAGAAACGTTTGAGGAGAAGAGTCAAAAAGGTTTGCGAAAAGTACTCTTCGTTAAATAGAGCGAGACCATTTTTGACGGATAGTTCTGTATCGGGATTCTTGATGAGTTTCAGCGTTGTATAAACTGAACTGGTCAGGAGAATCGTTCCGATAAAGGAGACTAATAGTGGAAAAAGGTAGGCTTGGAATACATGACCAAGAACGCTTAAAAAGGATTGCTCTAAAATAGACTCGTTGATGCGCTCTAAGGGATTAAGGAAGCCAGACAAGATGACCAGCATGCTAGGTAAGAGATAGACGAGAAAGAGGCGGGGATTTTCAGCCTGAAATTGTCTGGCCTGCAGACGAATGGTTTTTAAATCAATTTTTGGGTATTTCATTCTCTCATTATACCATAGTTCGTGACAGTTCCAGCTTTTTTTGATAAAATCATACAGTATGCCCTTGGGCACAAAGTATGAACTGGGACTGTTTTTCCCAGCTTCGGAGGTAAAAAATGTCAGATTCACCAATCAAATACCGTTTGATTAAGAAAGAAAAACACACGGGAGCTCGTCTGGGAGAAATTATCACTCCCCACGGTACCTTCCCGACACCTATGTTTATGCCAGTTGGGACTCAAGCCACTGTCAAAACTCAGTCACCAGAGGAGTTGAAGGAGATGGGTTCAGGAATCATCCTGTCAAACACCTATCATCTCTGGCTGCGTCCTGGAGATGAACTCATCGCACGCGCAGGTGGTCTCCACAAGTTCATGAATTGGGATCAGCCGATTTTGACAGATAGCGGTGGTTTCCAGGTTTATTCCCTAGCTGATAGCCGTAATATCACAGAAGAAGGAGTAACCTTTAAAAACCATCTCAATGGTTCTAAGATGTTCTTGTCCCCAGAAAAAGCCATCTCTATTCAGAATAATCTGGGCTCAGACATCATGATGTCCTTTGACGAATGTCCTCAGTTTTATCAGCCTTATGACTACGTTAAAAAATCAATCGAGCGTACCAGTCGTTGGGCTGAGCGTGGTTTGAAGGCTCACCGTCGTCCGCATGACCAAGGTTTGTTTGGAATTGTGCAAGGGGCAGGATTTGAAGACCTTCGTCGCCAATCGGCTCATGACCTTGTCAGCATGGACTTCCCAGGCTACTCTATCGGTGGCTTGGCAGTAGGAGAAACCCACGAAGAGATGAATGCTGTCTTGGACTTCACAACCCAACTGCTACCTGAAAACAAACCTCGCTATTTGATGGGTGTGGGAGCGCCAGATAGCTTGATTGATGGGGTCATTCGTGGAGTGGATATGTTTGACTGTGTCTTGCCGACTCGAATAGCTCGTAACGGGACTTGTATGACCAGTCAGGGACGTTTGGTTGTAAAAAATGCCCAGTTTGCTGAGGACTTTACACCACTGGATCCTGAGTGTGATTGCTACACATGTAAGAACTACACACGCGCCTATCTTCGTCACCTGCTCAAGGCTGATGAAACCTTTGGTATCCGCTTGACTAGCTACCACAATCTTTACTTCTTGCTTAACCTGATGAAGCAAGTTCGACAAGCCATCATGGATGACAATCTTTTGGAATTCCGTGAGTATTTTGTTGAAAAATATGGCTATAATAAGTCAGGACGCAATTTCTAAAACGGAATAGGTATAAGCTAAAAATCCTAAGTTTTCTCTTAGGATTTTTCTTCTTTTTTTGATAGAATAAAGTGTACAATGAAAGGATGAATAAACTCGTATGCGCATTAAATGGTTTTCCTTGATTAGGATTACAGGTTTACTACTAGTACTCTTGTATCATTTCTTTCAGACCATCTTTCCTGGAGGATTTTTCGGGGTAGATGTCTTTTTCACATTTTCAGGTTTCCTGATTACTGCTCTACTCATCGAAGAATTTTCTAAAAATCATGAAATTGATTTGGTTGGATTTTTTAGGAGACGCTTTTATCGTATCGTACCACCTGTGGTTTTGATGGTCTTGGTAACCATGCCCTTTACCTTTCTAGTTCGGCAAGATTATGTGGCTGGAATTGGTGGCCAGATTGCAGGTGTTTTAGGCTTTATGACCAACTTCTATGAACTCCTAACAGGTGGGAGTTATGAATCTCAGTTCATTCCTCATTTGTTTGTTCATAATTGGAGCTTGGCCGTTGAGGTTCACTACTATATTCTTTGGGGATTGGCAGTTTGGTTCTTATCCAAACAGGCTAAATCAAATGGTCAGTTGAGAGGGATGGTCTTTCTCTTATCTGCTACTGCCTTCTTGATTAGCTTCTTCTCCATGTTTATTGGTAGTTTTCTAGTAACCTCTTATTCCTCTGTTTATTTCTCCAGTTTAACTCATGTTTATCCATTCTTTTTGGGGAGTATCCTAGCAACGATTGTAGGCGTTCGTCAGACGACTTCTCTGGTCAAGCAATTGGATAAAATCTGGGATTTACGTAAGACGCTTTTAGTTTTTGGGGGAGGTTTTGGCTTTTTACTCATTTTGACCTTCTTTGTCAAATTTACCTATCTCTTTGCCTATCTTATGGGCTTCTTGCTTGCCAGCCTTGCAGCCCTTGCTATGATTCTGGCGGCGCGTGTCTTACATGAAAAGACTCCTAACGTGCAGGAGCCAAAGATTATTAGCTTTTTAGCAGATACTAGTTATGCGGTTTATCTTTTCCATTGGCCTTTCTATATCATTTTCTCGCAGTTGACATCAAATCTTCTTGCTGTCTTACTGACTTTGATTTTTTCTTATGGATTTGCCAGTCTGTCATTTTATGTGTTGGAACCTTGGATTGCAGGAAAGAACACACCTATTATACAAACCCTTCGTCCCCTGCCTTATGTCCATACAATCCTTGCAGCAAGCACAGGAATCTTGCCTATCATTGTCTGCACGGTGATCTTGTTGGCTCCACAAGTCGGAGCTTTTGAGACAGATTTAACTGTCAATGGCTTGAAGCAAGCTGCAACAAATATTAGCCAGACCAAGGTGATGGCAGAACGAGCAGAAGCTGATAGTTTAGGAATTGCTGATGGTACTATGCTAATTGGTGATTCGGTAGCACTAAGAGCTAATACAGCGTTGCAGACAGCCCTTCCAGGGGCACAGATTAATGCACAAGTCAGCAGAACAACCAAGACCGCCAATGAAATCATGCTCAACAATAGCCAGAATAAATTTTTACCTAAGATGGTGGTCATTGCAACTGGGGTAAATAATCCTGAAAATTACAAGGAAGACTGGGATAGTATCGTGAAAAATCTTCCAAAGGGGCACCATATGATTTTGGTGACACCTTATGAGGGAGATAAGACAAAAGAGACCTATGCTATCGTTGAGAAGGCTGCTGCCTACATGAGAGAATTGGCAGAGAAGACTCCTTATATCACGATAGCAGATTGGAATCAAGTTGCTAAGGAACATCCAGAGATCTGGACAGGAACAGACCAGGTTCACTTCGGAAGTGACAATAGTAAAATTGAAGCAGGAGCTAAATTGTATGCGGATACCATTGCAACAGCCTTGCAAACAGCTCAAGATAAACCAGTCAAATCAAAATAACGTGTATTAAAAAGAGAAGAGTTGGAGAAATCCAGCTCTTTTAAAATATCTTTAGAAAATAGGTCTATACCATTTACAAATAAAAAAGAAAGGTTTATAATGTAATTGACATAATAAATTGTAGAATCAATCTTTTAAGGAGGTTAACATTATGCCTAAATATATTAAAGCGGATCAGTTTTTCTACCCACACGGAGTTCGTCGTGGAGGTTACTTGGAACTTGTGGATGGCAAGTTTGGAAAACATGTAGAACAAATTCCTGAAGGCGCTGAGGTGATTGACTATACAGGTTATAGCATTGCCCCAGGACTTGTAGATACCCACATTCATGGATTTGGCGGTGTCGATGTCATGGACAATAACATCGAAGGAACCCTTCATACCATGAGTGAAGGACTACTTAGTACAGGTGTTACCAGCTTCTTGCCAACCACTTTGACATCAACTTATGAGCAATTGCTTGCGGTAACGGAAAATATTGGTGCTCGTTATCAGGAAGCAAGTGGAGCTAAGATTCGTGGAATTTATTTTGAAGGGCCTTATTTCACAGAGAAATACAAGGGGGCTCAAAATCCTGCCTACATGAAAGATCCTCGTATGGATGAGTTTCGTGCTTGGCAAAAAGCAGCCAATGGCTTGCTTAATAAAATTGCCCTTGCGCCAGAGCGTGAAGGTGTAGAAGACTTTGTACGGACTATCACTGGAGAAGGCGTAACGGTTGCTCTTGGACACTCAAATGCGACTTTTGATGAAGCTAAAAAAGCAGTGGATGCTGGAGCGAGCGTTTGGGTACATGCCTACAATGGTATGCGTGGATTGACTCACCGAGAACTGGGTATGGTGGGAGCCATGTATGAGTTACCACATACTTACGCAGAATTGATTTGTGACGGTCACCACGTAGATCCAAAGGCCTGTGATATTTTGCTCAAGCAAAAGGGAACTGAAAATATTGCCCTTATCACAGACTGTATGACAGCTGGTGGCTTGGAAGATGGAGACTACATGTTGGGAGAATTCCCAGTAGTGGTTGCCAATGGAACTGCTCGCCTCAAATCGACAGGCAATTTGGCAGGTTCTATCCTCAAACTCAAAGACGGTTTGAAGAATGTGGTCGAATGGGGAATTGCGAATCCGCATGAAGCAGTCATGATGGCTAGCCTTAACCCAGCAAAATCTGTTCACATTGATGATGTTTGTGGACAAATCCGTGAAGGATATGACGCCGACTTTATCGTACTAGATAAAGATTTGGAATTGGTAGCCACCTACCTAGACGGTGTGAAACGTTATCAAGCATAAGAGAGAAGGCAGAAGTTAGAGACTAGCTTCTGCTTTTTTATGTATGGTACTTTATCGGTAAATAAAAAAGTTAAAAAAATCACAAAAATGCTTGAACGAACAAATGAAAAGGCTTACAATTGTATTATAAATAGTACAAATAAAAAAACGGAGGAGTACTTTATGAAAGCCTATACTTATGTTAAACCAGGACTTGCTTCTTTTGTTGATGTAGACAAACCAGTTATTCGCAAGCCAACAGACGCTATTGTGCGTATCGTAAAAACCACTATTTGTGGAACAGACCTCCATATTATCAAAGGGGATGTTCCGGCTTGCCAAAGTGGTACCATTCTTGGTCACGAAGGAATTGGGATTGTTGAAGAAGTTGGAGAAGGAGTTTCGAACTTCAAAAAAGGCGACAAGGTTTTGATTTCTTGTGTCTGTGCCTGTGGTAAATGCTACTACTGTAAAAAAGGAATTTATGCCCATTGTGAAGACGAAGGGGGCTGGATTTTCGGTCACTTGATTGATGGTATGCAGGCTGAATATCTACGTGTCCCTCATGCAGATAACACTCTTTACCATACTCCAGAAGACTTGTCAGATGAAGCTTTGGTTATGCTATCAGACATTCTGCCTACTGGATATGAAATTGGTGTCTTGAAAGGGAAAGTAGAACCTGGTTGTAGCGTAGCCATTATTGGTTCAGGTCCAGTTGTATTGGCTGCTCTTTTGACGGCTCAATTCTATTCGCCAGCTAAATTGATTATGGTGGACCTAGATGATAATCGCTTGGAAACAGCTTTATCATTCGGTGCGACTCACAAGGTTAATTCTTCAGACCCTGAAAAAGCCATTAAAGAAATTTATGATTTGACAGATGGCCGTGGTGTAGATGTTGCTATCGAAGCTGTTGGTATTCCTGCAACATTTGACTTCTGTCAAAAGATTATCGGTGTAGACGGAACAGTTGCCAACTGTGGTGTACATGGTAAATCAGTTGAATTTGATTTGGACAAGCTTTGGATTCGCAACATCAATGTAACAACTGGTTTGGTATCTACAAATACCACTCCACAATTGTTGAAGGCACTTGAAAGTCATAAGATTGAACCAGAAAAATTGGTAACTCATTATTTCAAACTAAGTGAAATTGAAAAAGCCTATGAAGTCTTCAGTAAGGCAGCAGACCACCATGCCATTAAGGTCATTATCGAAAACGATATCTCAGAAGCCTAAGTAGTAAAAAGATTTTTGAACATAAGCAAATAGAAATTCAGTCATCCATCAGATGGCTAGATTTTTTATCAAAAAATTAAGAAATGAGCATATTTCTTTTCTTGTTTGGCGGAATTGGTTATAATATACGGTACAAAGGAATGAATGAATATGTATCGTGTTATAGAAATGTACGGAGATTTTGAACCGTGGTGGTTCTTAGAAGGTTGGGAAGAAGATATTGTAGCAAGTAAGAAATTTGACCAGTATTATGATGCTCTCAAATACTACAAGACTTGCTGGTTTAGATTGGAACAAGAGTCTCCTCTTTATAAAAGTAGAAGTGACTTGATGACCATTTTCTGGGATCCGGAAGACCAACGCTGGTGTGATGAATGTGATGAGTATTTACAACAATATCATTCTTTGGCTCTTTTGCAGGATGAGCAGGTTATCCCAGATGAAAAATTACGTCCGGGCTATGAAAAACAAACTGGTCAGGAAAGGCACCGTTCTTGCCGAATGAAATTAAAATAGAGAAAAAGTAACTTTTTGGAGTTGCTTTTTTTTATTTTCCCAAATCTTTGCGAATAGTATAGGTGAGGAGGTAAGTATGGTTCAAGAAATTGCACAAGAAATCATTCGTTCGGCCCGGAAAAAAGGGGCGCAGGATATTTATTTTGTCCCTAAGTTAGACGCCTATGAGCTTCATATGAGGATAGGAGACGAGCGTTGTAAAATCGGTTGTTATGATTTTGAAAAGTTTGCGTCCGTCATCAGCCACTTTAAGTTTGTGGCGGGTATGAATGTGGGAGAAAAGCGACGTAGTCAGCTAGGTTCCTGTGATTATGAATATGACCAGAAGACGACGTCCCTACGTTTATCTACAGTAGGCGATTATCGAGGTCATGAAAGTTTAGTTATTCGCTTGTTGCACGATGAGGAGCAGGAGTTGCATTTTTGGTTTCAGGATATTGACGAATTGGGTAAGCAGTACAGGCAACGAGGACTCTATCTCTTTGCTGGCCCAGTAGGCAGTGGTAAGACGACTCTGATGCATGAATTGGCCAAGTCACTCTTTAAAGGACAGCAAGTTATGTCCATAGAAGATCCTGTTGAAATCAAGCAGGATGACATGCTCCAGTTGCAGTTGAATGAGGCAATTGGACTGACCTATGAAAATCTGATTAAACTCTCCTTACGTCATCGTCCTGACCTCTTGATTATCGGAGAAATTCGAGATAGCGAGACGGCGCGTGCAGTAGTCAGAGCCAGTCTGACAGGGGCGACAGTCTTTTCAACCATTCATGCCAAGAGTATCCGAGGTGTTTATGAACGCCTACTGGAGTTGGGTGTGAGTGAAGAGGAATTAGCAGTCGTTCTGCAAGGAGTCTGCTACCAGAGATTAATCGGGGGAGGAGGAATCGTTGACTTTGCAAATAAAGACTATCAAGAACACCAGCCAACTAGCTGGAATGAACAGATTGACCAGCTTCTTAAAGATGGACATATCACAAGTCTTCAGGCTGAAACGGAAAAAATTAGCTACAGCTAAGCAAAAAAATATCATCACCTTGTTTAACAATCTCTTTTCCAGCGGTTTTCATCTGGTGGAGACTATCTCCTTTTTAGATAGGAGTGCCTTGTTGGACAAGCAGTGTGTGACCCAGATGCGCACGGGCTTGTCTCAGGGGAAATCATTTTCAGAAATGATGGAAAGTTTGGGATTTTCAAGTGCTATTGTCACCCAGTTATCTCTAGCTGAAGTCCATGGGAATCTTCACCTGAGTTTGGGAAAGATAGAAGAATATCTGGACAATCTGGCCAAGGTCAAGAAAAAATTAATTGAAGTAGCGACCTATCCCTTGATTTTGCTGGGTTTTCTTCTCTTAATTATGCTGGGACTGCGTAACTACCTACTACCACAACTGGATAGTAGTAATATCGCCACCCAAATTATTGGCAATCTGCCACAAATTTTTCTAGGAATGGTAGGCTTTGTTTCAGTAGATGTCCTTTTAGCACTCACTTTTTATAAAAGAAGTTCGAAGATGCGCGTCTTTTCTATCTTGGCACGCATTCCCTTCTTTGGAATTTTTGTGCAGACCTATCTGACAGCCTATTATGCGCGTGAATGGGGGAATATGATTTCTCAAGGGATGGAACTAACGCAGATTTTTCAAATGATGCAGGAACAAGGTTCCCAACTCTTTAAAGAAATCGGTCAAGACCTAGCTCAAGCCCTACAAAATGGTCGGGAATTTTCTCAAACCATAGCAACCTATCCTTTCTTTAAAAAGGAGTTGAGTCTCATTATTGAGTATGGGGAAGTCAAGTCCAAGCTGGGTAGTGAGTTGGAAATCTATGCTGAAAAAACTTGGGAAGCCTTTTTTACCCGAGTCAACCGCACCATGAATCTGGTGCAGCCACTGGTCTTTATCTTTGTGGCTCTGATTATCGTTTTACTTTATGCGGCAATGCTGATGCCCATGTATCAAAATATGGAGGTAAATTTTTAAAATGAAAAAAATGATGACGTTCTTGAAAAAAGCTAAGGTTAAAGCTTTCACACTGGTAGAGATGTTGGTGGTCCTTTTAATCATCAGTGTGCTTCTCTTGCTCTTTGTGCCTAATCTGACCAAGCAAAAAGAGGCAGTCAATGACAAAGGAAAAGCTGCTGTTGTTAAGGTGGTGGAAAGCCAGGCAGAGCTTTATAGTTTGAATAAAAACGAAGAGGCTACTCTAAGCAAATTACAAGCAGATGAACGCATCACAGAAGAGCAAGCTAAAGCTTATAAAGAATATCATGCAAAACAAAATAAGACTCAAACGGTCGCGGATTAAGGCCTTTACCATGCTTGAAAGTCTCTTGGTTTTGGGACTTGTGAGTATCATTGCCTTGGGTTTATCTGGTTCTGTTCAGTCCACTTTTGCGGCGGTAGAGGAGCAGATTTTCTTTATGGAGTTTGAAGAACTCTATCGGGAAACCCAAAAACGCAGTGTAGCCAGTCAGCAAAAGACTAGTCTAAACTTAGATGGGCAGACGATCAGTAATGGCAGTCAAAAGTTGACAGTTCCTAAAGGAATTCAGGCACCCTCAGGACAAAGTATTACATTTGACCGAGCTGGGGGTAATTCGTCCCTGGCTAAGGTTGAATTTCAGACCAGCAAAGGAGCGATTCGTTATCAATTATATTTAGGAAATGGAAAAATTAAACGCATTAAGGAAACAAAAAATTAGGGCAGTGATTTTACTGGAAGCAGTAGTCGCTTTAGCTATCTTTGCCAGCATTGCGACCCTTCTTTTGGGACAAATTCAGAAGAATAGGCAGGAAGAAGCAAGAATCTTGCAAAAGGAAGAAGTCTTGCGTGTAGCTAAGATGGCCCTGCAGACAGGTCAAAATCAGGTAAACATCAACGGAGTTGAGATTCAGGTGTTTTCTAGTGAAAAGGGATTGGAGGTCTACCATGGTTCAGAACAGTTGTTGGCTATCAAAGAGCCATAAGGTCAAGGCTTTTACCTTGTTGGAATCCCTGATTGCTCTCATTGTCATCAGTGGAAGTTTACTCCTATTTCAGGCCATGAGTCAGCTCCTCATTTCAGAAGTTCGCTACCAGCAACAAAGCGAGCAAAAGGAGTGGCTCTTGTTTGTGGATCAGCTGGAGGCAGAATTAGACCGTTCGCAGTTCGAAAAAGTGGAAGGTAATCGTATATATGTGAAGCAGGATGGCAAGGATATTTCTATAGGTAAGTCAAAATCAGATGATTTTCGGAAAACCGATGCCAGTGGACGGGGTTATCAACCTATGGTTTATGGACTCAAATCAGCTCAAATTACAGAGGACAATCAAGTGGTTCGTTTTCGTTTCCAGTTTCAAAAAGGCTTAGAAAGGGAGTTCATCTATCGTGTGGAAAAAGAAAAAAGTTAAGGCGGGAGTTCTCCTCTATGCAGTCACCATGGCAGCCATCTTTAGTCTTTTGTTGCAATTTTACTTGAACCGACAAGTCGCCCACTATCAAGACTATGCTTTGGATAAAGAAAAGTTAATCGCTTTTGCCATGGCCAAGCGAACCAAGGATAAAGCTGAACAAGAAAGTGGAGAACAGGCCTTTAATCTGGGTCAGGTGAGTTATCAAAATAAGAAAACAAACTTGGTGACAAGGGTTCACACGCCTAAGAGCCAATATGAGTTCCTATTTCCTTCAGTCAAAATCAAAGAAGAGAAAACAGATGAAAAGAAAGAGGCAGCGACTGATTCAAGTGATCAAGCAGAGAGGAAAAAATCGGAAAAGAAGCCTGAAAAGAAAGAGAATTCCTAGCTAATCAAGCTACTTTGTGCTAAACTAAAAGCATGAAACATGATTTTAACCACAAAGCAGAAACTTTCGATTCCCCTAAAAATATCTTTCTTGCAAACTTGGTTTGTCAAGCGGTCGAGAAACAGCTTGATCTTCTATCAGACAAAGAAATTCTGGATTTTGGTGGTGGGACGGGTCTATTAGCTTTGCCCCTAGCCAAGCAGGCTAAGTCAGTCACTCTTGTAGACATTTCTGAGAAAATGCTGGAGCAGGCTCGTTTGAAAGCAGAGCAGCAAGACATCAAGAATATCCAGTTTTTGGAGCACGATTTACTGAAAAATCCCTTGAAGCAAGAGTTTGATTGCATTGTTGTTAGTCGGGTTCTTCATCATATGCCTGATTTGGATGCAGCTCTCTCACTGTTTCATCAGCATTTGAAGGAAGATGGGCGACTCCTTATTGCCGATTTTACCAAGACAGAAGCTAACCATCATGGATTTGATTTAGGTGAACTGGAAAACAAGCTAATTGATCATGGTTTTTCATCGGTGCATAGTCAGATTCTCTATAGCGCTGAAGACCTGTTTCAAGGAAATTACTCAGAACTCTTTTTAACAGTAGCCCAAAAATCACTCGCCTAGTCAGGGAGTGATTTTTCTATAAGGATGGAAAAAAGAAGGGAAATTTGATAAGATAGGAATATGGATTTTGAAAAAATTGAACAAGCTTATACGTATTTACTAGAGAATGTCCAAATTATCCAAAGTGATTTGGCGACCAACTTTTATGACGCCTTGGTGGAGCAAAACAGCATCTATCTGGATGGTGAGACTGAGCTAAATCAGGTCAAGGAGAATAATCAGGCCCTTAAGCGTTTAGCGCTTCGCAAGGAAGAATGGCTCAAGACCTACCAATTTCTCTTGATGAAGGCAGGGCAAACGGAGCCTTTACAGGCCAATCACCAGTTTACGCCGGACGCCATTGCTTTACTTTTGGTGTTTATCGTGGAAGAGCTGTTTAAAGAGGAGGAAATTTCTATCCTCGAAATGGGTTCTGGAATGGGAATTTTGGGCGCTACTTTCTTGACCTCGCTTGATAAAAAAGTGGATTACTTGGGAATGGAAGTGGATGATTTGCTGATTGATTTGGCAGCTAGTATGGCAGATGTGATTGGTTTGCAGGCTGGCTTTGTCCAAGGAGATGCCGTTCGTCCACAAATGCTCAAAGAAAGCGATGTGGTCATCAGCGACTTGCCTGTTGGCTATTATCCTGATGATGCCGTTGCAGCGCGTCATCAAGTTGCTTCTAGTCAAGAACATACCTACGCCCATCACTTGCTCATGGAACAAGGGATTAAGTACCTCAAATCAGATGGCTACGCTATTTTTCTAGCTCCGAGTGATTTGTTGACCAGTCCTCAAAGTGATTTATTGAAAGGGTGGTTGAAAGAGGAGGCGAATCTAGTTGCCATGATTAGTTTGCCTGAAAATCTTTTTGCCAGTGCTAAACAATCTAAGACGATTTTTATCTTACAAAAGAAAACTGATATTACAGTAGAACCCTTTGTTTATCCACTTTCTAGCTTGCAAGATGCAATTGTTTTAATGAAATTTAAAGAAAATTTTCAAAAATGGACTCAAGGTACTGAAATATAAAATAGATTTTGTTATAATAGATGAAAACGCTTAAAAGAGGAGTCTTGTTATGACAAAAACAATTGCAATCAATGCAGGAAGTTCAAGTTTGAAATGGCAATTATACTTAATGCCAGAAGAAAAGGTGTTAGCGAAAGGTTTGATTGAACGTATCGGTTTGAAAGATTCAATTTCAACTGTAAAATTTGATGGCCGTTCTGAACAACAAATTTTGGATATCGAAAATCACACACAAGCTGTTAAAATCTTATTGGATGACTTGATTCGTTTCGATATTATCAAGGCTTACGATGAGATTACAGGTGTTGGCCACCGTGTTGTGGCAGGTGGAGAATATTTCAAAGAATCAACAGTTGTTGAAGGTGATGTATTAGAAAAAGTTGAAGAGTTGAGTTTGTTAGCTCCTCTCCACAATCCAGCCAATGCAGCAGGTGTTCGTGCCTTTAAGGAATTGTTGCCAGATATTACCAGTGTAGTTGTGTTTGATACTTCATTCCACACAAGTATGCCAGAGAAAGCTTACCGCTACCCTCTACCAACAAAATACTACACAGAAAACAAGGTTCGTAAATACGGTGCCCACGGTACAAGCCACCAGTTTGTAGCAGGAGAAGCTGCAAAACTCTTGGGACGTCCATTAGAAGACTTGAAGTTAATTACTTGCCACATCGGTAATGGTGCTTCTATTACAGCAGTTAAGGGTGGTCAATCTGTCGATACTTCAATGGGCTTCACTCCACTTGGCGGTGTGATGATGGGAACTCGCACAGGAGATATTGACCCAGCCATCATTCCTTATTTAATGCAATATACAGAGGACTTTAACACGCCTGAAGATATTAGTCGCGTCCTTAATCGTGAATCAGGACTTATGGGTGTTTCAGGTAAATCTAGTGATATGCGTGATGTAATTGCTGCTATGGAAGAAGGGGATCATGATGCTACTTTAGCCTATGAAATGTATGTTGATCGTATCCAAAAGCATATCGGTCAATACCTTGCGGTCCTAAATGGAGCAGATGCTATTATCTTCACAGCAGGTATCGGAGAAAATGCAGCTGCTGTACGTGAAGATGTTATCTCAGGTATCTCTTGGTTTGGCTGTGATGTTGACCCAGAAAAGAACGTCTTTGGTGTGACAGGAGACATCTCAACAGATGCAGCGAAAATCCGTGTCTTGGTTATTCCAACAGATGAAGAATTAATTATTGCCCGTGATGTTGAACGTTTGAAAAAATAACTAAAATCAGAAAAAATATTCCGTACAAGGAGTTGGAAAAGTGATTTTTCCAGCTTCTTTTTCTGATGAAATTGTCCAAAACCTTGCTATGATTGGCTTTTTTGAAAAATATGGTATAATAGTAGTAATTTAATAGATGGAGTTGAGTTTTGAAGAAAAACTTTCGTGTAAAAAGAGAGAAAGATTTTAAGGCGATTTTCAAGGAAGGAACAAGTTTTGCTAATCGCAAATTTGTTGTCTACCAATTAGAAAACCAGAAAAACCATTTTCGAGTAGGTCTATCAGTTAGCAAAAAGCTGGGGAATGCAGTTACTAGAAATCAAATCAAGCGACGGATTCGTCATATTATCCAGAATGCAAAAGGGAGTCTGGTAGAAGATGTCGACTTTGTTGTCATTGCTCGAAAAGGGGTTGAAACCTTGGGATACGCAGAGATGGAGAAAAATCTACTCCACGTATTAAAATTATCAAAGATCTACCAGGAAGGAAATGGGAGTGAAAAAGAAATTACAGTTGACTAGTTTGCTAGGTCTATCTCTATTTATCATGACAGCCTGTGCAACTAATGGGACAACTAGCGATATTACGGCAGATTCGACTGATTTTTGGAGTAAATTGGTTTACTTCTTTGCAGAGGTCATTCGCTTTTTATCGTTTGATATTAGTATCGGAGTGGGAATTATTCTCTTTACAATCTTGATTCGTACAGTGCTCTTGCCAGTCTTTCAAGTGCAAATGGTGGCTTCTAGAAAAATGCAGGAAGCTCAACCACGCATTAAGGCGCTTCGAGAACAATATCCGGGTCGAGATATGGAAAGCAGAACCAAGCTAGAGCAGGAAATGCGTAAAGTCTTTAAAGAAATGGGTGTCAGACAGTCAGATTCTCTTTGGCCGATTTTGATTCAGATGCCACTTATCTTGGCCTTGTTTCAAGCTCTATCAAGAGTTGACTTTTTGAAGACAGGTCATTTCTTATGGATTAATCTTGGTGATGTGGATACAACATTCGTGCTTCCGATTTTAGCAGCAGTATTCACCTTTTTAAGTACTTGGTTATCCAATAAAGCCTTGTCTGAGCGTAACGGAGCTACGACTGCGATGATGTATGGGATTCCAGTCTTGATCTTTATCTTTGGGGTTTATGCTCCGAGCGGAGTCGCTCTCTACTGGGCAGTGTCCAATGCTTATCAAGTCTTGCAAACCTATTTCTTGAACAATCCATTCAAGATTATCGCAGAGCGCGAGGCCGTAGTACAGGCACAAAAAAATTTGGAAAATAGAAAAAGAAAAGCCAAGAAAAAGGCTCAGAAAACGAAATAATAAGGAGGAATCTGGTAATGGTAGTATTTACAGGTTCAACTGTTGAAGAAGCAATCCAGACAGGATTGAAAGAATTAGATATTCCAAGAATGAAGGCTCATATCAAAGTCATTTCTCGTGAGAAAAAAGGATTTCTCGGTTTATTTGGTAAAAAACCAGCCCAAGTGGATATTGATGCTATTAGTGAAACGACAGTTGTAAAAGCCAACCAACAAGCTGTAAAGGGAGTTCCTAAAGAAATTAATGAACAAAATGAACCAGTTAAAACGGTCAGTGAAGCGACAGTTGATTTGGGATATGTTGTAGAAGCAATTAAAAAGATTGAAGAAGAAGGTCAAGAAATTTCTGATGAAGTTAAGGCTGAGATTTTGAAAAATGAAAGACATGCCAGCACTATCTTAGAAGAAACTGGGCACATTGAGATTTTAAATGAATTACAACTTGAAGAAGCTGATATCGAAGAAGAAGTAGAAACTCTTAATATTGAAAGCCAAGTTGAGCAAACTGAAAGCCAAGAACTAGAAGACTTGGGCTTGAAGGTTGAACCGAGCTTCGATATTGAACAAGTAGCTACGGAAGTAACGACTTATGTTCAAACAATTATTGATGACATGGATGTTGAAGCCACACTTTCAAATGATTATAACCGTCGTAGCATCAATCTACAAATTGACACCAACGAACCAGGGCGTATTATCGGTTACCATGGTAAAGTTTTGAAGGCCTTGCAACTATTGGCTCAAAATTATCTTTATAACCGCTATTCAAGAACCTTCTATATCACTATTAATGTCAATGATTATGTTGAACACCGTGCAGAAGTCTTGCAGACCTATGCTCAAAAATTGGCGACACGTGTTTTAGAAGAAGGACGTAGTCATCAAACAGATCCAATGTCGAATAGCGAACGTAAGATTATCCATCGTATTATTTCACGTATGGATGGCGTGACCAGTTACTCTGAAGGTGACGAACCCAATCGCTATGTCGTTGTAGATACAGAATAAGTAAAATCAGGATTCTCCTGATTTTTTGCTAGCTGGAGGAGATTAAACTAATGTTGAATAAGATAAGAGATTATTTAGACTTTGCTGGTTTGCAGTACCGTAATCCTGATAAAGCGGGAGCAGAGCGAGAGAAGATGCTGGAATTGCGCCACAAAGGTCAAGAGGCACGAAAGGCTTTTACAGAACTAGCCAAAGCCTTTCAAGCAAGCCATCCAGAATGGCAACTCCAACAGACTAGCCAGTGGATGAACCAAGCGCAGCGCTTGCGACCACACTTCTGGGCTTATATACAACGTGAGGGGAAAGTGACTGAACCTATGCTAGCCTTACGTTTGTACGGGAATCCTTCTGATTTTGGTATTTCCTTAGAAGTCAGTTTCATCGAGCGCAAGAAAGATGAGCAAACTTTGGAGAAACAAACCAAGGTATTAGAAGTTCCAGTTGTAGAAGGAATTTATTATCTAGCCTACTCTGATGGTCAAAGTCAAAGATGGGATGCGAACGAAGAAAATCGTAAAATTTTAAGAAATAAAATATCCAATCAGGAAGTCCGAAAAGTGTTAGTTAAGGCAGATGTTTCTTTTATTGAAAATCAATCATTAGAAGTGATTTTAGAAAAATTAGATGAAGCTTATGAGCGCTTACTTCCCTACTATCAGGCGACCAGAGGGTAGAAGTCACGAGACCTATCTAGAGTCGAATTGTTTAATTGCTATTCTATGTATTTTTTCATATAATAGTAAAATAGAATGTGTGATTCAATAATCACCTCAAATAGAAAGGAAATTCTATGTCAAATCTATCTGTTAATGCAATTCGTTTCCTAGGTATTGACGCTATCAACAAAGCCAACTCAGGTCACCCAGGTGTGGTTATGGGAGCAGCTCCGATGGCTTACAGCCTCTTTACAAAACAACTTCGTATCAATCCAGCTCAACCAAACTGGATTAACCGCGACCGTTTTATTCTTTCAGCAGGTCATGGTTCAATGCTCCTTTATGCTCTTCTTCACCTTTCTGGTTTTGAAGATGTCAGCATGGATGAGATCAAGAGCTTCCGTCAATGGGGTTCAAAAACACCAGGTCACCCAGAATTTGGCCATACAGCAGGGATTGATGCTACGACAGGTCCTCTAGGTCAAGGTATTTCAACTGCTACTGGTTTTGCCCAAGCAGAACGTTTCTTGGCAGCAAAATACAATCGCGAAGGCTACAATATCTTTGACCACTATACTTATGTTATCTGTGGAGACGGAGACTTGATGGAAGGTGTCTCAAGCGAGGCGGCTTCATACGCAGGTTTGCAAAAACTAGACAAGTTGGTTGTTCTTTATGATTCAAATGACATCAACTTGGATGGCGAAACAAAGGATTCCTTTACAGAAAGTGTTCGTGACCGTTACAATGCCTACGGTTGGCACACTGCCTTGGTTGAAGATGGAACAGACTTGGAAGCTATCTATGCTGCTATCGAAACAGCTAAAGTTTCAGGCAAACCATCTTTGATTGAAGTGAAGACTGTGATTGGATACGGTTCTCCAAACAAACAAGGAACTAATGCTGTACACGGTGCCCCTCTTGGAGCAGATGAAACTGCAGCAACTCGCCAAGCACTTGGTTGGGACTATGAGCCATTTGAAATTCCAGAGCAAGTATATGCTGATTTCAAGGAAAATGTTGCAGACCGTGGCGCATCAGCTTATCAAGCTTGGACAAAATTAGTTGCTGACTATAAAGAAGCGCATCCAGAATTGGCTGCAGAAGTAGAAGCTATCATTGACGGACGTGATCCAGTTGAAGTGACTCCGGCAGACTTCCCAGCTTTAGAAAACGGATTCTCTCAAGCAACTCGTAATTCAAGCCAGGATGCCTTGAACGTTGTAGCTGCTAAATTGCCAACTTTCTTGGGTGGATCAGCTGACCTTGCTCACTCAAACATGACTTATATCAAGACTGACGAACTTCAAGACGATGCTCATCGCTTGAACCGTAACATTCAGTTTGGTGTTCGTGAATTCGCAATGGGAACGATCTTGAACGGGATGGCCCTTCACGGTGGACTTCGTGTATACGGTGGAACTTTCTTCGTCTTCTCTGACTATGTTAAGGCAGCTGTCCGCTTGTCAGCCTTGCAAGGACTTCCTGTGACTTATGTTTTCACTCACGATTCAATCGCAGTTGGTGAAGATGGTCCAACTCACGAACCAGTTGAACATTTGGCAGGTCTTCGTGCTATGCCAAATCTAAATGTTTTCCGTCCAGCAGATGCGCGTGAAACTCAAGCAGCTTGGTACCTTGCAGTGACAAGTGAGAAAACACCAACTGCCCTTGTCTTGACCCGTCAAAACTTGACTGTTGAAGAAGGGACAGATTTCGATAAGGTTGCAAAAGGTGCCTATGTTGTCTATGAAACTGCAGCAGACTTTGATACCATCTTGATTGCGACAGGTTCAGAGGTCAATCTTGCTGTCGCGGCAGCCAAAGAATTGGCTAGTCAAGGTGCAAAAGTCCGCGTAGTCAGCATGCCATCTACAGATGTCTTTGATAAACAAGATGCAGCATACAAGGAAGAAATTCTTCCAAATGCAGTCCGCCGTCGTGTTGCAGTCGAAATGGGTGCAACTCAAAACTGGTACAAATATGTTGGTCTCGATGGTGCCGTTCTCGGTATTGATACCTTCGGAGCTTCTGCTCCAGCACCAAAAGTATTGGCAGAATATGGCTTTACTGTTGAAAATCTTGTAAAAGTCGTTCAAAACTTGAAATAATCCTAAAAATCAGGGCGCAAGCTCTGGTTTTTTCTTACTAGAAAAGCAAGGTACAATCTTGTAAAAGTAGCTGAAATTTGATATAGTAGTCCTATGTAAAATACAAAGGAGAAAATACTATGGAAAATATTAGTCCAAATTTAACATTTGTGATTATGCTTGTAGCGATGTTGGGCTTGATGTTCTTTATGCAACGCTCTCAAAAGAAACAAGCACAAAAACGTATGGAAAGCTTAAATAAACTACAAAAAGGCTATGAAGTTATTACAATCGGTGGACTTTACGGAACAGTTGATGAAGTAGATACGGAGAAGAAAACAATTGTTCTTGATGTAGATGGAGTTTACTTGACTTTTGAACTAGCTGCTATCAAGACCGTATTACCACTTAAAGAAACAGCTTCACTCGAAGGTGCAATTGAAAAATAAGACGGGACCACTAACTCCCGTTTTTCTATAAAAGAAAGGAAATGGGATGAAAAAACTAGTCTTTGTCTGTCTGGGAAATATTTGCCGCAGCCCTATGGCCGAGTTTGTTATGAAATCAATGACAGATAACTACGAAATCCAAAGTCGAGCGACTTCCTCTTGGGAACATGGCAATCCGATTCATAAGGGCACTCAGGGAATTTTTCAACAGTATGAGATTCCTTATGACAAGCACAAGACATCGCTTCAGATTAGTAAGGAAGATTTTGAAGCCTTTGATTATATTATCGGAATGGATGCTTCAAATGTTTCTGACTTACGTCAGATGTGTCCAGCAGACTGTCAAGATAAGATTTACTCATTTGCATCTGAAAGTGTTCCAGACCCTTGGTATACAGGAGATTTTGAGGAAACTTATCGGCGTGTTCAAGAGGGGTGTCAAGTTTGGCTAGAACGTTTAGAAAAGGAGAGTGAAGGTGGAAAATCTTAAGAATTTTTACGAAAAGTATCGTGTCTATCTGACTCGTCCACGTTTAGAGCTTTTGGCAGTAGTTACGATTGTTTTTTGTGCTGTGCTCGTCTTTTTTCTAAATATTCCCGGAAAAGGTGTCTTAAAACTGGATAATGGAACGATTGTTTATGACGGCAGTCTTGTCCGAGGTAAAATGAATGGTCAAGGAACCATTACCTTCCAAAATGGAGACCAATATACAGGTGGTTTCAGCAATGGAGCCTTCAACGGAAAAGGTACCTTTCAATCTAAAGAAGGCTGGACATACGAAGGTGATTTTGTAAATGGTCAGGCTGAAGGAAAAGGGAAACTAACAACAGAACAAGAAGTCGTTTATGAAGGGACTTTTAAACAAGGCGTTTTTCAACAAAAATAAAGCCTCCTGACATGGAGGTTTTTTTACAAGAAACAAGAAAACGTTTTCTTGTTGTTTGTTAGGTTTGTGAAATAAAAAAATTTTTGTTGTTATTTCACAATCACCTAGTCAAAAGTTGATACTATAACGTATTTGAGAGTAATTTCACAATATCGCAAAAATTCTTTGTGAAATGTTTATGAAACTGTTTACAAAACATAAAAAAAGAGTTATAATAAACTTGTGAAAAAATTAACAAAGGATAAAATCCTTAAAGGCTATGGAGGATAATATGGCTGATAAAAAAACAGTAACACCTGAGGGAAAACAACTTGCTGCTGAAAAGCATGTCGATGGTCTCGTGAAAAAAGCCTTGGTTGCGCTTGATGAGATGCGCAAGTTGAACCAAGAACAAGTTGACTACATCGTAGCGAAAGCTTCAGTTGCAGCACTTGACGCGCATGGTATACTGGCACAACATGCAGTTGAAGAAACTGGTCGTGGTGTATTTGAAGACAAGGCGACAAAAAACCTTTTTGCCTGTGAACACGTAGTGAACAATATGCGTGGAGTTAAAACTGTCGGAGTTATCGAAGATGATCCCGTTACAGGATTGACTAAAATTGCAGAACCTGTCGGTGTTGTGTGTGGTGTCACTCCAACAACCAACCCAACTTCAACAGCGATTTTCAAATCACTGATTGCTTTGAAAACACGTAATCCAATCGTGTTTGCCTTCCACCCATCAGCTCAAGAATCTTCTGCTCACGCAGCTCAAATCGTTCGTGATGCCGCTATCGCAGCTGGAGCACCTGAAAACTGTGTTCAATGGATTACAGAGCCATCTATGGAAGCAACTGGAGCGCTTATGAACCATGAAGGTGTTGCGACTATCCTTGCAACTGGTGGTAATGCCATGGTTAAGGCAGCTTACTCATGTGGTAAACCAGCTCTTGGGGTAGGTGCCGGAAACGTTCCTGCCTATGTAGAAAAATCTGCTGACCTTCGTCAAGCTGCTCATGACATCGTTATGTCTAAATCATTTGATAATGGGATGGTCTGTGCATCAGAACAAGCAGTTATCATTGATAAAGAAGTGTACGACGAATTTGTAGCAGAATTCAAATCATACCACACTTACTTTGTAAACAAAAAAGAAAAAGCACTTCTTGAAGAATTCTGTTTTGGTGTGAAAGCAAACAGCAAAAACTGTGCTGGTGCTAAACTAAATGCAAACATTGTTGGTAAGCCAGCGGCATGGATTGCAGAACAAGCGGGATTCAGTGTTCCAGAAGGAACAAACATCTTGGCGGCAGAATGTGAGGAAGTAGGGCCAAAAGAACCACTGACTCGTGAAAAATTGTCACCAGTAATCGCTGTATTGAAAGCTGAAGATACAGAAGATGGTCTTACAAAAGCTCGTCAAATGGTTGAGTTTAACGGACTTGGTCACTCAGCAGCTATCCATACAAAAGATGAAGCTCTTGCTAAACGCTTTGGTACAGAAATCAAAGCTATGCGTATTATCTGGAACTCTCCATCTACTTTCGGTGGTATCGGTGACGTTTATAATGCTTTCATCCCATCATTGACACTTGGATGTGGTTCATACGGACGCAACTCTGTTGGGGATAACGTGAGCGCTATTAACCTCCTAAACATCAAGAAAGTAGGGAAACGTAGAAATAATATGCAATGGTTTAAAGTTCCTTCAAAAATTTACTTCGAACGTAATTCTATCCAATACCTTCAAACATGTGAAGATATTGAACGCGTTATGATCGTTACGGACAAATCAATCGAAAAACTCGGTTTCGTTCAACGTGTTATCGATCAATTGAACGCACGTAGCAACCGTGTAACTGTTCAAGTCTTCTCAGATGTTGAACCAGATCCAGATATCACAACTGTAGAACGTGGTACTGAAGTGATGAGAGCATTTGAACCAGATACAATCATTGCTCTTGGTGGTGGTTCACCAATGGATGCAGCCAAAGTTATGTGGCTCTTCTACGAACAACCAGAAATCGACTTCCGTGACTTGGTTCAAAAATTCATGGATATCCGTAAACGTGCCTTCCGCTTCCCATCACTTGGTAAGAAAGCGAAGTACATCGGTATCCCAACAACTTCAGGTACAGGTTCAGAAGTAACACCATTTGCCGTTATCTCTGACAAGAAAAATAACCGTAAATATCCATTGGCTGACTACTCATTGACACCAACGATTGCGATTGTTGACCCTGCTTTGGTTGAATCAGTTCCAGATTTCATTACTGCTGACACAGGTATGGACGTCTTGACTCACGCGACTGAAGCCTACACTTCAAACTTCGCTAACGACTACACAGATGGTATCGCCCTTCAAGCCATCAAACTTGTTTTTGAATGGTTGGAAAAATCTGTTAAGACAGCTGACCCAGAAGCACGTGAGAAAATGCATAACGCTTCTACAATGGCAGGTATGGCCTTCGCCAATGCCTTCCTTGGGATGAGCCACTCAATGGCCCACAAGATCGGTGCGGTTCACCATACTGTTCACGGACGTACAAACGCTATCTTGCTTCCATACGTTATCCGTTACAACGGAACTCGTCCATCTAAGACTACTACATGGCCTAAATACAACTACTGGAAAGCTGATGAGAAATTCCAAGACATCGCGAAAATGCTTGGATTGCCTCACTCAACTCCAGAAGAAGCGGTTGAAGCTTATGCCAAAGCTGTTTACGAACTTGGTGTTGCAGTAGGTATCAAGATGAACTTCAAGGATCAAGGAATTGATGAAAAAGCTTGGAAAGACAGCTTGCATGAAATTGCCTTGCTTGCTTATGAAGACCAATGTTCACCTGCTAACCCACGCTTGCCAATGGTAGCTGACATGGAAGAAATCATGGCAGATGCTTACTATGGCTACAAAGAAAGACCAGGACGCCGCAAATAATTGTTTATCAGCCTAGAGGCAGGAATTTCCTGTCTCTTTTTTGTAATTCTATTTGAAAAATGGTATAATCATCGCATATATTTATTTGAAAATCAAATCTTTTATAATCATGCGAGGGGCAAATGAACAAGATAAATGAGTTAGGGGATAAAGTGCGACTTTTAAGAGAGGAGAAAGGGCTTAGTCGTCCAGTTTTTTGTGGGGATGAGTCTGAATTATCAGTCTGTCAGTTGGTGCGGATCGAAAAAGGAGAATTTCGCCCAACGATAAAAATACTAGAATATATTGCAGAACGATTAGAAATTCCGTCCTACGTCTTGATGCCAGATTATAAGGAATTACCCAAGCGTTACCAAGAATTAAAGTACTTTCTTTTACATCACCCTGACTACGGAGACAAGGAGTTGCAGGAACAAAAGGAAGAATATTTTGATGAGATTTTTGAGAATTTTTATGATGCTTTGCCACGTGATGAGAAGATGATAGTGGATTGTCTTCAAGCAATAGATGAAGTGAGAGCGACGGATAATGAACAGTATGGAATAGCGCTTTTAGATGAATCTTTTGAGGAACTATGGAATCAAAGAGAATTTTCCTTTTCAGATCTTTTAAAAATTAGATTGTATTTTTTGTGTAGTTATTTAGAAAATATAAAAAAAGGACAGTTATCTATTAGCGAACAGCAGAAACTTCAATTAATGTTTCAAAAAGTGTGTAATAACGTAGAAAATAGCGGTACAGACGATTTATTTCTTGTTCGTGATGTGTTATTTGCAGGGCTAGGAAGTTGTGAATTATTGAATGATTTAGAGTTATTTAAGTTAGCTGTGGAAAAACTGAATTGGATTTCTGAAAAAACACGAGATTTTCAAAAGCAACCGATTGTACTTATGGTCGAATGGAAATATTATATTCAGACGGATTATGATACAGCAAAACAAAAGTATGAAGAAGCAAAAATGATGGCGAGGATGTTTGGCAATGAGAAGTTAATCGTTAGTTTAGATAATGAATGGGCCGAGGATCTAGAAAGATATCGTTAAAGAGTTTATAGGAGTGACATTTCTGTCATTGGAGAAATGTCGCTTTTTTGTTAAAATGAATTTTACTTGATATACATCCAGAAGCAAACTAGGGAATAGAGAGAAAATTCTAAGTAGTAGGCTTAAAGGGTAAATCAGCGCTGATGTAGCTTGAAGGATTTTCTATAATTATGATGTATGATGATAACAGTTTTAAACAAGGGGAAAGAATGTCCATTTTATCCATTAAAAATATTTCAAAGTTTTACACTTTGGACGGTAAACATCAAGAACAGGCTTTAAAGAATATAAACCTGCAGATTGCAAAAGGTAAAATTACAGCGATTTACGGGCCGTCAGGCTGTGGCAAAACCAGTCTACTAAACATCATCAGTGGTCTAGATAGACAATACGAAGGAGTTTTAGAATTTAAAGGAGAATCCCTCCGTGACTTATCAGAGATTGAACTAACTCAATTTCGTAAAGATAAGATTGGATTTGTGTTTCAAAACTTTAACCTCATTCCTCATCAGTCTGTCTTGGACAATGTCAAGCTACCTCTCTATGTCAAAGATTTATCTGACAGGGAGATGACAATGATTGCAAAGGAGCAATTAAGTAGCTTAGGAATGGAACCTTTTATGGCTAAAAATGTTAAACAACTTTCTGGCGGGCAAAAGCAACGCGTAGCAATCGCGCGTGCCTTGGTAAATCAGCCTGATATGATTGTAGCAGATGAGCCAACGGGTTCGCTGGATTCTCAATCCCAAGAAATGGTATTGGAAGTATTTAAAAATTTAGCCCAAACAGGGAAAACAGTATTGATTGTAACCCATAATCCAGAGGTTGCTGAATATGCAGATGTGATTATCAAAATGAAGGATGGTGAAGTCGTTGAAGAAGTCAAAAAATAAAGGATTATCATTGAAAAACAAATTCAAACTTTCTTTAAATAACTTTATGGAAAGAAAGTGGCGTAACCTATTGATTGCGCTAGCAACCTCAATCGGTTTTGTAGGAGTCTTAATTTCTTTCGGCTTGGGAAATGCTTTGATTTCGATGATTGATGAAAATACGAATGGAGGTCAAATTCCTTCTCAAGTTCAGATTGCTTTAAACACAAAAAATGTTGGACGAGGCTTTTTAAACCAAGATGATAAGAACTATATCACAGATACAGTTGGAAAAGAAGCTATTAAATATTTGGAGAGTCCTTTTGGGATGACCATGTCAAATATTACTATAGATGGGCAAGAAATGGATCTGAGTCAAACGATGCCTTCTTATGCTCAAGTAGTGAGTCTCTATGAGGATACAAGTATTTCTGTTAGTAGTAATGAGGCGGACAAAGTATTAGCTGGTTCCCTCTATACTGATGCAAATGAACAGGGTTTGACAATTCCAAGCAGTTTACTAAAAAGTTGGAATGAACAGACAGGAAAAATCTGACGGCTAGTGATGTTATTGGCAAATCAGTCTCAGCCAGCATTGTAGAAAATGCTGCTGAAACTAGCAAGATTGCTCAATTTCAAACGAAGATTGTGCGTGTAATCAATGATGAAGATGACATGGAGGATAGCAACAGTTTCATGCCGTCTAATCAAATGGAAACAATTTTGAAAGAAGCTGGATTTACAAAAGCTGTATCTTATTTTATCTTGGAACTCAAAGATCCATCACAGACAAAAGTGGTAACAGAAGAATTGCAGAAAAATAAGAAGTATACCGTTCTTTCTCAACAGAAGGTTCTTGATATTGTGATTACTTTTATTCGTGTCATTCAGGGATTGTTGATTGTACTTTCATCACAAGCTATTGTGGTAGCAGCGGTCATGATTGGTATTATCATTTACATCAATATCATGCAACGTTCTAAGGAGATAGGTGTCATGAAGGCAGTTGGTTATCAAAATCGTGATGTCAAAGGAATTTTTATTTACGAGGCTATTTGGATTGTAGGCATTGCCTTGCTGCTGGCATTTTTGGTTGCACAAGGGGTGGGAAGTTTGGCGAATGCGGTTGTAAATCACTTTTACCCATCCATCACGAAGGTTTTTGAATTAAATCTTCTATCTATTTTAGGAACTCTAGCTTTTGCTCTATTACTTGGTTATGTCTCAGCCTACTTCCCAGCGCGTAAAATTAGTAAAATGGATCCTGTAGAATCGCTACGATATGAATAGTAAGGAAGTTCTTGATTTATAGCCTTAAAAAGAAACTAACATAGAAAAACAACGCCCGTACTTGCAATTAAACTTAAATAGTTATATAATAGGTTTGTTGAAAGGTGATTTGTAGTGATTCAAGTTACTCTTTTCACAATAAAAATTTCATGATTTTCATAAGGAGGAAATCACTAATGGTAGTTAAAGTTGGTATTAACGGTTTCGGACGTATCGGTCGTCTTGCTTTCCGTCGTATCCAAAACGTAGAAGGTGTTGAAGTTACTCGTATCAACGACCTTACAGATCCAGTTATGCTTGCACACTTGTTGAAATACGACACAACTCAAGGTCGTTTCGACGGTACTGTTGAAGTTAGAGAAGGTGGATTTGAAGTTAACGGTAAATTCATCAAAGTTTCTGCTGAACGTGATCCAGAACAAATCGACTGGGCTAACGACGGTGTAGAAATCGTTCTTGAAGCTACTGGTTTCTTTGCTAAGAAAGCAGCTGCTGAAAAACACTTGCACGCTGGTGGAGCTAAAAAAGTTGTTATCACTGCTCCTGGTGGAAACGACGTTAAAACAGTTGTATTCAACACTAACCACGACGTTCTTGACGGTACTGAAACAGTTATCTCAGGTGCTTCATGTACTACAAACTGCTTGGCTCCAATGGCTAAAGCTCTTCAAGACAACTTTGGTGTTGTAGAAGGATTGATGACTACTATCCACGCTTACACTGGTGACCAAATGATCCTTGACGGACCACACCGTGGTGGTGACCTTCGCCGTGCTCGCGCTGGTGCTGCAAACATCGTTCCTAACTCAACTGGTGCTGCAAAAGCTATCGGTCTTGTAATCCCAGAATTGAACGGTAAACTTGACGGATCTGCACAACGCGTTCCAACTCCAACTGGATCAGTTACTGAATTGGTAGCAGTTCTTGAAAAGAACGTTACTGTTGATGAAGTGAACGCAGCTATGAAAGCAGCTTCAAACGAATCATACGGTTACACAGAAGATCCAATCGTATCTTCAGATATCGTAGGTATGTCTTACGGTTCATTGTTTGACGCAACTCAAACTAAAGTTCTTGACGTTGACGGTAAACAATTGGTTAAAGTTGTATCATGGTACGACAACGAAATGTCATACACTGCACAACTTGTTCGTACTCTTGAATACTTCGCAAAAATCGCTAAATAATTCATGAGTCGATAAAAAGCAAGACCTCTTGGTCTTGCTTTTCTTATATGGAAAAATGGATGACACAATCATCCATTCTTTTTTAATTCTTTTTCAAAAGTATCTGATAGGGTAGTGAAGCTTAATTTCTCTAGAGTAAGCGGATGGGTAAAGGAAATACGAAAGGCATGAAGCATAAGCCGACTTGTCTTTGATTTACTATTATAGAGAGGGTCACCCAGGATAGGAAGATTATGATGCGAAAGGTGCACACGAATCTGATGGGTTCGCCCTGTCTTTAACTTGCAACGAACCAAGGAAGTTTTGTTTGGAAATTGCTTTAATCTGCTTACATGTGTTTCAGCATATTGCCCATTTTTTGTATCAACTACTCGCTTTCTGCGATCATGGCGATCGCGCCCAATTTTGTCTTTGAAAACAAGCTCTTTGCTGTTGATATTTCCATCAACTAGTGCCCAGTATTCCCTAGAAATCTCTTTTTTCTCCAGTAAGCGATTGAGAATAGGCAGGATAAAAGGATTTTTGGCAAAGAGAACCAAACCACTGGTTTCCATGTCTAGACGATGAACGACATAGCAGGTTTGGCCAACATAGGCACTGACATGGTTAAGAAGGGCGATTTCGTTTGGCTGATTACCATGCGTTTTCATCCCCTCTGGTTTGTTGACAATAATCAAGTGTTGATCTTGATAAACCTCTTGAACGAGGTTTGGGTTGCCCCAAGGAATTTCTTTTTCGGGATAATCTTCCTCGTCAAAAGTCAATTGGCAAACATCTCCAGGATTTACCATCTCGTTCCAATGAACTTCTCGCTGATTAATCAAAATGTGTTTCTTGATTCTCAAAAAATGACGGATTTTTCTAGGGATGAGGAGTTGTTCCTCAAGTAATTGCTTTACCGTCATTTGAGGTAGAGAGTCTGGTAATGTAAATGTGAATTGCATACAGATATTGTAACAAAAAAAGCCCTATTTGGATAGGAAATAGCTAAATTCTTGTCTTCCTATGATGAAGATGATAAAATAAACGCATGAAATTAGATAAATTATTTGAGAAATTTCTTTCTCTTTTTAAAAAAGAAACAAGTGAACTAGAGGACTCTGATTCTACTAGCTTACGTCGCTCTCGTAGTGATCGAAAAAAATTAGCCCAAGTGGGTCCGATTCGGAAATTCTGGCGTCGTTATCATCTAACAAAGATTGTCCTTATACTAGGTTTGAGTGCAGGCTTGCTAGTTGGAACCTATTTGTTTGCTGTAGCTAAGTCAACCAATGTTAACGATTTGCAAAACGCCTTGAAAACTCGAACTCTCATTTTTGACCGTGAAGAAAAAGAGGCTGGTGCCTTGTCTGGTCAAAAGGGAACCTACGTTGAATTGACTGATATCAGTAAAAATTTGCAGAATGCTGTTATTGCGACAGAAGACCGCTCTTTCTATAAAAATGACGGGATTAACTATGGTCGTTTCTTCTTGGCGATTGTCACTGCTGGTCGTTCAGGTGGTGGTTCTACTATTACCCAACAGCTGGCTAAAAATGCCTATCTATCGCAGGATCAAACTGTCGAGAGAAAAGCGAAAGAATTTTTCCTTGCCTTAGAATTAACAAAAAAATATAGTAAGGATCAGATTTTAACCATGTACCTTAACAACGCTTATTTTGGAAATGGTGTGTGGGGGGTTGAAGATGCGAGTAAGAAATACTTTGGAGTTTCTGCGTCAGAAGTGAGTTTGGATCAAGCTGCGACTCTGGCAGGGATGCTCAAAGGACCGGAACTGTATAACCCCTTGAAATCTGTGGAAGATTCTACTAATCGTCGTGATACTGTCTTGCAAAATATGCTTGCAGCGGGTTACATTGATAAAAATCAAGAAACCGAAGCTGCAGAAGTTGATATGACTTTGCAATTGCACGATAAGTATGAAGGAAAAATCTTAGATTACCGCTATCCTTCTTACTTTGATGCGGTGGTTAACGAAGCCGTTTCCAAGTATAATCTAACAGAGGAAGAAATTGTCAATAATGGCTACCGCATTTACACAGAACTGGACCAAAACTACCAAGCAAATATGCAGGTTGTCTATGAAAACACCTCACTATTTCCTAGAGCAGAGGATGGAACATTTGCTCAATCAGGAAGTGTAGCTCTCGAACCGAAAACAGGGGGAGTTCGTGGGGTTGTCGGTCAAGTTGCTGACAATGATAAAACTGGATTCCGTAATTTCAACTATGCGACCCAATCAAAACGTAGCCCTGGCTCTACAATTAAGCCTTTAGTTGTTTATACGCCAGCAGTTGAGGCAGGTTGGGCTTTGAATAAGCTCTTGGATAACCATACCATGAAGTATGACAACTATAAGGTAGATAACTATGCAGGAATCAAAAAGAGTCGTGAAGTTCCTATGTATCAAGCCTTGGCAGAATCGCTTAATCTACCTGCTGTTGCCACCGTTAATGATTTGGGTGTTGATAAGGCTTTTGAGTCAGGAGAAAAATTTGGACTCAACATGGAAAAAGTCGACCGTGTTCTTGGTGTTGCCTTGGGAAGCGGTGTTGAAACCAACCCTCTTCAAATGGCTCAAGCATACGCTGCCTTTGCAAATGAAGGTTTAATGCCTGAAGCTCATTTTATTAGTAGAATTGAAAATGCTAGCGGACAGGTTATTGCAAGCCATAAAAATTCACAAAAACGGGTGATTGATAAGTCTGTAGCTGATAAGATGACCAGTATGATGTTGGGGACATTCACCAACGGAACCGGTATTAGTTCATCGCCTGCAGACTATGTCATGGCAGGGAAAACTGGTACAACCGAAGCAGTTTTCAATCCGGAATACACAAGTGACCAGTGGGTAATTGGCTATACTCCGGATGTAGTGATTAGTCACTGGCTTGGTTTCCCGACCACTGATGAAAATCACTATCTAGCAGGATCTACTTCAAATGGTGCAGCTCATGTCTTTAGAAACATTGCAAATACCATTTTACCTTATACCCCAGGAAGTACCTTTACAGTTGAAAATGCATATAAGAAAAACGGAATTGCACCCGCTAATACAAAAAGACAAGTACAAACCAATGATAATAGCCAGACAGATGATAATTTGTCTGATATTCGAGGACGTGCGCAAAGTCTAGTAGATGAGGCTAGTCGGGCTATCTCGGATGCGAAGATTAAGGAAAAGGCTCAAACAATATGGGATTCGGTAGTCAATCTATTTCGCTAAGATGCTTGTCAAAGCCTAGCTTTCTTGTTATAATAGATAAGATGGAGGCGTTATGGCATTAAAAAAAGCAAGCCTAGCTTGTGCGGTTTGTGGTTCGAGAAACTATTCAATCAAGATCAGCGGAAACCCCAAGCCTACACGACTAGAAGTAAATAAATTTTGTAAGCATTGTGGCAAGTACACTACACACAGAGAAACGAGATAGGAGAGAGCGATGCGTTTTATTGGAGATATTTTTAGACTTCTTAAAGACACAACATGGCCAACTCGCAAGGAAAGCTGGAGAGATTTTCGTTCTATCATGGAATACACTGCTTTCTTTGTAGTAATTATTTACATTTTTGACCAGTTGATTGTTTCAGGTTTGATTCGATTTATTAACATTTTTTAGAAGGTTAGTGGAGTTATTTACTCTAGAGATCTTCTATTTATGAAAGGAAATATCATGGATAGTTTTGATAAAGGGTGGTTTGTTTTACAAACTTATTCTGGTTATGAAAATAAGGTAAAAGAAAATCTATTACAACGTGCACAAACCTACAATATGTTGGATAATATTCTACGCGTTGAAATTCCAACACAAACAGTGCAAGTTGAAAAAAATGGAAAGAGAAAAGAAATAGAAGAAAATCGCTTTCCAGGTTATGTTCTTGTAGAAATGGTCATGACAGATGAAGCTTGGTTTGTCGTTCGAAACACACCAAATGTAACAGGATTTGTCGGATCACACGGGAACAGATCGAAACCAACTCCATTATTGGAACAAGAAATTCGTGACATTTTGGTATCTATGGGACAAACTGTTCAAGAATTTGATTTCGATGTTGAGGTTGGTCAAACCGTACGTATTATTGATGGTGCTTTTGCAGACTATACTGGTAAAATTACAGAGATTGATAACAATAAAGTGAAGATGATTATCTCTATGTTTGGTAATGACACAGTTGCAGAAGTAAATCTAAACCAAATTGCAGAATTATAACCCAAAGAGAGGCAAGGCCTCTCTTTTTTGTGCAGTTGAGGCAGTAAAGGGTGCAGAATGGATGAAATGAATCCAATTAGCTTCTTGATTTGTTAGACTGTAAACAGAAAGGGGAATAGAATGTTTAAAAAATTGTATGAAGAAGTCCAGGGAGTTGTATATAAGTGTAGAAAGGAATATTACCTTCATTTATGGGAGTTATCGGATTGGGACCAAGAGGGAATGATATGCCTACATGAATTGATCTGTAGAGAAGAAAAAACTGGTAGAAGATATCCCTCGTTTAAGGAAATATTTCAAAACCAAGTTTCGAAATCGAATTTTAGATTATCTCCGTAAGCAAGAAAGCCAGAAGCGAAGATATGATAAAGAAGCATATGAAGAAGTAGGTGAGATTAGCCATCGTATCAGTGAGGGAGGACTCTGGCTGGATGATTACTATCTCTTTCATGAAACACTAAGAGATTATAGAAGTAAACAAACTAAAGAGCAACAAGAAGAGTTAGAACGTGTCTTAAGACATGAACGATTCCGAGGTCGTCAAAGCGTGTTAAGGGAGCTACGTATTGTGTTTAAAGAGTTTGATATCCGAACCCGGTAGGAAGCTATGCAAAAAAATTAAAAAAGTTTAAAAAAGTAGTTGACAAAAAATAAAAAGGCTGTATAATAGTAAGAGTTGAAAATAACAACTCAGGTCCGTTGGTCAAGGGGTTAAGACACCGCCTTTTCACGGCGGTAACACGGGTTCGAATCCCGTA